>PKDD01000124.1 GCA_002862465.1 Haliea sp. | reverse complement strand
GGGCGTATTGATGTACTGGTAAATAACGCCGGCACACATAACAGAGGCGACGTGTCTTCCTTAAGTCCGACCGCTGTGACCGCCATGATTGATGTGAATTTACGAGCCCCGCTGTTTCTCTCTACGGCGGTTATTCCTTACCTAGAAAAACAGGCTGGAGGCGCGATCGTTATGCTGGGCTCTCTAGCGGGGCGCACCCCGATGCAGGGTGCGGCAACCTATGGTGCAAGCAAGGCAGGATTACGATCTTTCAGTTATGCTTTAAGGGACGAACTGAAACCGAAGGGGATACATGTGGGTGTCATTTCACCAGGTCCGGTCGATACTGGATTTATTATGGATGAGATTGACGAAGTTGAAGATATTGTTTTTGCTCAGGCTATGAGCACTGCCGAGCAGGTTGCGACAGAAGTGTTAGCGGTAGCGCGCGGGGAAGCTGATGAATTATGTTTGCCTCGATCAGGCGGACTGCTTACGCATCTCAGTTACCTATTTCCAGGGCTGCGCCGCAAGATGCGGGCCCGGCTCTATGTCGTGGGTCGCAAAAATAAAGAAAAATATCGAAAAAACGCAATGCAGTAAGTGCAGGGGATAGCCTGTCTTATTTGAAATAGACACGGTCGCCGCTGCGGAGTATGGCTTGCTTGGGGAAAATTACTGGGCACACTGACTCTATTCTGGATCTCGGCATCCTGCCGTGGGCCTTCGCCCTGAACGGCCTCAATATCTCGGTTAATCCGCTGCCGCGTTCGGGTCCTTGAAACAACTGCCGTATTGATTGATTGGCTAGCATCACTTTTAATGCCATACTTTTCGGCAATAGATATATTAAATGTTTGCAAATTCTGATGCACCTATAAAAAGGCAATGTTATGCGGCTCCCAATCACACCGTATTTATTAATACTCCTCTCTCTGCTGGCAGGCTGCAGCGACAGTGATAACTCGTCTCCCGTTAACCAAGGCACTACAGACAGCCTGCCAGCAGTCGCAGAGTTGGTCACTTTGCGGCCGCTATCGGTTTCTGATGACCTGCGCATTGTCGATGACCTAGACCGCGAAGTGCTATTACGCGGGGTTAACCTCAACTCGCTTGGTGAATACTGGCAAGGCGACCCCAACCATCAACCAACGATCGCAGTCAACGCGCAGGACTGGCAGGAGATGGCAGCTAGAGGTATATCCGTTGTCCGTTTAGTCGTGAATTGGTCGCGACTGGAGCCCCAGCGCGGTGCGATCAGCGAAGCCTATCTTGACGAAATTGACGAGGCCGTCAGTAACGCCGCGGATTACGGAATCTATACCGTCATCGATATGCATCAGGATGCCTTCTCAGCATTTATTTTTACCGAGGACGCTGCCGAATGTCCGTCTGGCACACAACCCGGCAAGGGCTGGGACGGCGCGCCACAATGGGCGACGCTCACTGATGGCTTATCCACCTGTATCACCGGCGAACGTAATTCTCCACCGGCGGTTATCGCTGCTTGGAATCATTTTTATGACAACACTGACGGCATAGCAGACCGATTCATCGCGGTGTGGGGCGCCATTGCCAAACGCTTCGCAGGACGCCCGGAGGTCGCAGGTTATGACCTGTTGAATGAGCCAGAAGTATCGCGACCCGCTGCCGAACTGCAGCCACTTTTTGAAGGCATCTTTGCGCGCACCATTGACACTATCCGGCAAGCCCAAGAGGGCCAACAGCACTCCCAGCTAATATTTATCGAGCCGGGTGTTGCGGCCGCGTATCCAGAGTTCGGGTTAATCGTGCCGCAGCTGGAGGGCGTTGATCGTCACAATATTGTGGCAGCGCCGCATAATTACTCCGAATCCATCGATACTGGCTTTGACTGGAGTATTGAAGAGACCACCGATGTGTTCATGACATTTGCCACTTTTTTAGGCGTGCCAGTATGGGTTGGCGAATACGGGTTCTGGGATACCAGTGAGAGCACCGTGGACAAAGCGAAGCGGTATGCTGCTGATCAGGATGCCAATGCTCTAGGCGGTGCGCGTTGGCAATGGCGTCAGGGCTGTGGCGATCCGCACAGCTTGTCATGGGGCGGAACCGCAGTCGGGCTTGTCATACATTTAAACGCAGTCGATTGCCCGGGCGATATCGATGCGGGGCCTACTGAAGTTTTTATGCGAATTTTGTCTCGAACTTATCCGCGTATGGCACCGGGGCGCATCACCTTTTTATACAGTGACTCGGACACAGGCGACTTCACGTTGCAAGCCAGCGCGGCGCCGGCGGATAGCGAGATTATTATCTGGTCACCAACTCAAGCTGATACGCACACTGTTGAATCGCAAGGCCTAGTAAACCTGTTATCACACCGCGTTGACGGTGGACGTATCATAAAGGCAATGACGATAGGCGGTGACTACACGTTGACTCTGTCTGGTGACTTGGCTCCGCTTTAAACCTAGCGGCGAAGACTGGCGTGCTTAAACTTAGTTTTATTCTTATTCTATTATGACAGAGTGCTGGATATTTATGCAGTATTGATGGGTTGTTACAGCATCCTGACAGCCTGAAGTTTCCTTAGCTGGCAACGTATTCAACGGCTACAAGGTAACGCTAACCGTGGGATCAACGGAGATATATGCTACCGATTTTTTAATCGAGCTTGTTATTTCGAACCTATCGCTGCGACTCAGTGGTCGGTTTAAACCGGCTGTTTGGTAGGCCGGTGCCACTTTGCCGATGAAGGTTTCGCCTTTACAATAGCGACACACTGGGTCATATGTCCTCTTTATTACTTGATGGCTAGGCACCAAAATTCTCATGCCATTTGGCGCTCGCTCAAATTAGTGACGAATGTAATGAAAGTGTTTAATGTCTGTCGATATCATGTCGATTTGATTTTTCAGTCATGATGAAAGGCTTCCAAGAATATTGATAATGTATTATGAAAATCGATAGTTCTCATCACCGTTTCAGCATTGCGCCAATGATGGATTGGTCAGATCATAATTGTCGCTATTTCTGGCGACTGCTGACTAAAAAAGCCCTAGTGTATACTGAGATGGTTACCACTGGTGCGTTAATTCATGGCGAAAGGAAGCGCTTCTTACACTTCAACCGTGAAGAACACCCGGTTGCGCTGCAGTTGGGCGGCAGCGACCCGAAGGATCTGGCACGCTGTGCAAGATGGGCTCAGGAATGGGGCTATGATGAGGTCAACATCAATTGTGGCTGCCCTTCTGATCGCGTACAGTCAGGTATGTTTGGTGCCTGCCTGATGGGAAAACCAGATCTAGTAGCAGACTGCGTCAAGGCCATGAGGGACAGCTGCAATATACCGATAACCGTGAAGCATCGTATTGGCATCGACCACATGGAATCGTATGAGCAGTTATTAGCATTTATTGCGCCCGTAGCTGCAGCGGGCTGTTCCGTGTTTATCGTCCATGCCAGAAAAGCATGGCTGCAGGGACTATCGCCGAAGGAAAATCGCGAAATTCCTCCGTTGAACTATCCCTGGGTCTACCAATTGAAGAAGGATTTTCCGCAACTCACCATTGTCGTTAACGGCGGCATTCAAAGCATTGAGGATTGTCAGGTCCATCTTAATCATGTCGATGGGGTAATGCTGGGGAGGGAAGCATATCAAAACCCATGGATGCTCACGCAGGTTGACCAGAAGCTATTCGGGATAGACCGCCCGGAAAAATCTCGAGATGATGTGATCGCGGACTTGCTGCCGTTCACTGAGCGGCATCTTGCACGAGGTGGACAACTTAACCATATTACCCGCCATATTCTCGGACTCTATCAGGGTGTCCCGGGCGCCCGAAAATTCAGGCGACACTTGAGCGAAAATGCGTATAAAAAGTCAGCTGGAATTGATATTTTAGCTCAAGCCTATGCACTAGTAAGTGAGCACCATGACTAACAAACTTGAACAACTAAAAAGCATAACCACTGTGGTCGCCGATACGGGGGACATTGACGCGATGCGGCGTTTTAAACCTATTGATGCCACCACAAACCCCTCTTTACTGCTTAAAGCGGCCGCCCTACCCGGCTACAGGACCTTGCTGCAAAATGCCAAAGACTTTGCCTATGATCTGGGCGGCACTAATGTAGAGCAACTGGCCAATTGTAATGACCGTTTTGCAGTGGATGTCGGCTCGGAGATTCTTGGCATTATTCCTGGCCGTATTTCCACCGAGGTTGATGCTCGCCTGTCGTTTAACACAGACGCCTCTATTGAACGCGCTAAAAAGTTCATTGGCCTTTATGAGGAGGCTGGCTTCGGCCGCGAACGTATTCTGATCAAACTCGCGGCAACCTGGGAGGGTATCTGCGCCGCCAAGCAGCTTGAGCTAGAGGGCATAAACTGCAACCTCACGCTGCTATTTAGTTTTAGTCAAGCCGCTGCCTGCGCCGATGCCGGCGTCTTTCTAATTTCACCTTTTGTCGGTCGTATTCTAGACTGGTATAAGGCCAACACTGATATGGTGATTGAAAATGGATTAGAGGATCCAGGCGTCCAGTCTGTCACCAAGATATACAATTACTACAAATGCCATAGCTATAAGACGGTGGTGATGGGCGCTAGTTTCCGCAACACCGACGAAATTGAGGCACTGGCCGGTTGTGATCGCCTTACGATCAGTCCGGCACTCTTGACAGAACTGGAGGCCGACGAGGGCCATTTACCGCAGCAACTATGCGCCAAAATCGCTGATTGCAGCGAAGACAAAGTCAGCCTTACGGAGGCAGAATTTCGCTACGACATCAACGAAGATGCTATGGCAACCGAAAAGCTGGCAGAGGGCATCAGAACCTTTGTCGCTGATCAGATCAAACTAGAAAACATAATAGGTGGAAAATGATCCGAACGCTAAAAGCACTGTTTGAGACGCCTCAGCAGGAAAATAGTGGACCGGCCAAGCCGGATCTGCGGTTGGCAGCTGCGGCTTTGCTAGTTGAAACTGCTCGGGCAGATTTTACTGAAGATGAAGTCGAGCTTCACAGACTGTCTCAATTACTCAAGACATCGCTGAAGCTAGGACAGGATGAGGTTGACGCACTAGTACTGAATGCTCGAGAACGTGTCGAAGAGGCCACTTCACTGTATGAACTCACCAAAGTAATCAACGAGCACTGCAGCGCAGAGCAAAAGGTGCAACTGATCAGTGCCATGTGGGCTGTGGCCTATGCCGATGGTGATCTGAGCAAGTATGAAGAACACCTTATTCGGCAGGTGGCCGATCTGACCTATGTCCCCCACTCAGACTATATTAACTGCAAACTTGCAGCAGACGGGTAAGTCAGTCGCGCTGGAGAGCAGTGAGCAAATCACTAAAGCGATCACGATTTTCATCAGACAGACCCATCAAAATATAATGGGCCTCAATTACTTTCTGCTTCACTGACTCTTCGCTTCCCTCAATTTGCGGGATTTCTGTAATGTCCTGAGGGTTACTGCAGACATCTTCATGCAGTTCGAATAAGCGATGAAAGCCCATCGTCTTGAGCAGGCGATTAATGCCGGGCTCAGATGAGTATATGGCGGGCTTGAAGCCAAAATTTTCTTTAACCCTCAGTGCCAACTTAGCCAGCAAACCAAGCGTCGTACTGTCAATGCCCTGCGCCTCACACAGGTCTACCCAGACGCTAACAAAGTCCGGATCTGCAAAAATGTGTTCAAAAAAATCGTCCATACTATTGCAAAGAGTCAACCGCACATCACCCACTAGTCGAATCACATAGGAACCATGGTGACTCGCTGCCAATATGCGTCCCTCTTGCATCTCAGCCACTTTTAGTAAGAAACAGCGCTGCAATGTCGTCCGGCGCTGGCTCCAGACGATTAAGACCTAAGTCCGCCACTAGCTGCCGCGGTGAATCTGCGTTCTGTTCAAATTTTTTCAGAAAATACTTTTCTTTTTCGATGAGGTTGTCGGGTGGCAAAATCTCAAGGATTCCATCCGAGAAAACGCCAAGCGTAAAAGTGTCCGGGAGTTGCAGCAGATGCTCTTCATACTCGACATCCTCCATCATACCTACGGTGGAGCCTTCACCCTCTAGATAACGTGCTCCAGCGTCACAGACCAGTACCGGCAATGGCAAATGCCCTGCTATGGTATAGCGCAGCGTATTACCATGCATATCCAATAGTCCTACTACCATTGTCGCAAATTTATCAAGCCCAAGATCCAAGAGTTCCTTGTTTGCGTGATGCAACATAACCAGCGGATTCATAATGGCATCATCGTTGCGTCGCATGTAGTCAGATCGTTTGCGCGCAAACAGGTTTTTTAGCAACACTGTTGCAAACGCAGATGAACTGCCATGACCAGAGACATCGGCCATAAAGAAGATGACATGGCTTGTTCCAACCGTAAAGTAATCAGTGAAATCACCGCTGAGGTACAGAGAAGGGATGACCGTATGGCTAAACACATAATCATTGAGCACCATGGGGCTCACGGGCAGCATACGCAGTTGAACCTGACGACCTGCCTGCTGATCCTGTTCAAGCGTTTTTACTGTGCCACGTAACTCGATGTTAGCGGCTTCCAGTCGTTCACGCGACTCCTGCAAATCGCGCCGCATGTTACGCTGTCGCACGCAGCGCTCAATTGATTTGACCAGCAACGACTTGTCTTCCAAGGGACGCAGAAAAAAATCACGCGCTCCTAACTTCATAGCAGTCATAATTTTGTCAACTTCGGCCTCGTCACAGAACACGATCAAAGGGACTTTCACGTCCATCGCTCGCAACGAATGACGGGCTTCGACCCAAGAAAAGTCCTTGAGATCAAGCTCACACAAGATCACGTCTAATTCGCTATCATCGCGAAGAGAATGCGCATAACTACTAACGTCGGCAACTATCTGAACCTGAAAACCTTTATCCGCAAGGAAATCTGCCAACGCTGTAGCACGGGCAATTTGATCATCAACAATAAGGACTTTGCCAATTGACACGATTATAGTTAGTTTTCCGTTAGATTGGACGTGACAGTACGCCCATCGTGGGATGCAGGCAACATCGAGGGTTGTAGATTTGGCAGGATTTTACAATTTTACCGCAGTTTCGTTTAGGTTTAGCTTGGGCGAGGACACCAAACCGTATTTAAAAGTCCTCAAATTCGTCTCCGTCCTCAAATTCAGAGAAGGTATCCGTCACTTTACCCCCCGTCACAAAATATTCGCGTCGCTGCATATACGCGTTGCGTATAAAAATATAACGATCACCCGTAATTAGGTCATCCGCTTTAATCAGATTCGCACGAATATCAACCACCTCTAAGGTCCAAAATAAATAGGCTGTCTTCCAGTCTAGGAAGGCTGGGATCGAAGTATAGGTATCAAAGAAAAAGCCAGTGCCGCTGCGTACCGTTTTTGGTCCAATCATCGGCAGCATCACAAAAGGGCCTTGCTCAAAACCCCATGTATAGAGGGTCTGACCGAAGTCAGCGGGGCTCGGCTCAATCCCCATCAGCGTAGCCACATCAAACAGGCCTCCGAACCCCAGCGCTGTATTCACCAAAAAGCGGCCTCCCGTTTGCAATGCATTTGCGGGGCGGCCCTGCATCAGAGAATTCAATACGGAATTTACTTCATAAACATTAAGAATGAAGTTACTGACACCGCGCTCAGCGGAATCCGGCATCACAAACTGGTAACCCCTCGCTATAGGCAGCAACGCATAGTTGTCCAGCGTTTCGTTAAAAGCGAATATACGACGATTCACCGGCTCCCACGGGTCAATATCGTTCGCCGCTTCCATTCCCGAAGCTGAGAATGCGGCGAACATCGAGGAAAGCAGCAATAGTTTGCACAACAATTTCATTTAGTAACTAGCCTATAACATAGCTGAAGAATAGTACGCTCAGGCAGTAACAGGATCAACCTTAGATCTCCGGCAAGTACAATAACCTCAGGCCAGCAGATTATTAATAGTCGCTTGGCGACGCTCTTCCTCTTTAGCAGCCTACTGCGCTAGGGATAACTCGAAATAAAGCTTGCCTATTAGCGTCAATGTGGATTTCTTTCCAACCACCCTGTGACAAGGCTCCACTGCTCTTTCAATCGTTTCACTGATACGGCCTGCCGCGTGCCGAGGTTCTGGGCAAACAGCGATACGCGAAACTCCTCCAACATCCACCGATACAACCTAGCTTCCGCACTCATCAACAATAAATGAGGACGCTCTGCCTGCGCGTTAAGCAGTGGCTGCGTCAAACCATAAAGGCTAACAGTAGACTTCTGATCTTTGGGATACTGGCCGCTTACGCGCTCTAGACGCTGTAATATAGCTTTTATGTAACGAGGATACTGAGACAACCATTCCGCTGGAGTGTCACGCTGAAACGGCCCGTCAAGCAATAGTGACAGCTGTAACCTCACATCTTCGCGCGTATCGGGCCACTTGCTTGAACCCATTGCCATGAGCTTCTGTCGCATGTCCGCGAGCTGCTTCAGCACCGTAAGAAGTGTCGTCTCCATCTCATTCGCTCGGCCTATTACTGCACCTTTTCCCTCTACTTCCAGGGTTTGAAACTCAACTTCGGTGTAAGGTAGGCGCTGGTCTAAACCCATAGACTGCAAGAAGGCACCGTCAATTAAATCCTCGACAAGTGTGCCGCGGTCGAGCTTGGCACCGGCTAGCACGAGGTTAAAGTCATTGCCTCGCAATAGCTGTTTACGCAAGAACTTAACCTGCTGAGCACCCTTGAGTCGCAACAGGCGCAACACACCGAGCCGATGCTGAATTCTGGCCTCGTTAGGGTAATCACACAGTACAATGGATACCGTGTCCCCCCTGTCTGCCAATGCTGGATAGGCCACAATATCAATACCGGCCTGGCGCAAGCGCCACTCGTGCGGAACCTCTCCAAAATCCCACCGTGTGATTCCCTCCTGCGCTGGGGAAGCCGCTTGATTGGCACTAATACTCTGACGTGTATCCGAACGAAAGCGGTTCACCAGCGCACCTAGGTCTCGGCCCTGCTCCAACAGGCGGCCCTCTGCATCCACCACCCGCACATTCATAAAATAGTAGTCATCGAGTTTATCTCGCGCCAGATCGCTACGATTGAGCGCTAGACCGCCCAAATCAGAGAGACGGCTGGCTAGAATAGTCAGCAAATCAACGTTGTCGGGCTGCAGTTGCTCCAGCGCTCTGCCAATAAAATCAGGGGCGGGCACCAGACGCTTGCGCTGCTCTTTAGGAAGGGCCTTCACCAGCTGAATACATTTTTCCCGCAACAGTCCCGGGACCAACCAGTCAAACAAGTAACGCGGAGCACGATTAAGCAATGCAACCGGAACGGTTACAGATACTCCATCTGCGACTTGTCCGGGCTCGAATTGATAGCTTAACTTTAGGTGCATATCCTCCCAAACCAGATGATCAGGGAACTGCGCACTCAATTCGAGGCCAGGGTCCCTTGCGACCACAACCTCGCGTGTCATTGACAGCATGTGATTTCCGTCCGGTTGACGCTTTAACCATGACTGCAGACTTGCAGCGGTATAGATATCCACAGGCAGGCGTTCATTGTAAAAATCAAACAATGCGTGCTCGTCTACCAGAATGTCGCGCCGGCGGGTGCGTGATTCCAATTCTTCCAGTTCCTCAACCAGTCGCCGGTTGTGTTTGAGGAATTTGGGAGGCCTAGAGAAACGCCATCCAATCAGGCCTTCGCGTATTAAAAGTTCCCGGCATTCCGCTGGCGCCAATGGCCCGTAATGCACGACACGTTTATCTGCTAGTGTTAGGCCATACAAACTGACGCGCTCATAGGCTACCACCTGGCCCCGTCGGGATTGCCAGCGAGGCTGATAGTAGTGATATTTCAGGAGGTCTGGGTTGATATTCAGGGCCCAGGTAGGATCGATGCCGGCTACGTCGCGGGCAAACACCCTCGACGTTTCGATAATCTCAGCCGCGACCAACCACTTCGGTGGTTTCCGCGCCTGTGACGACCCGGGGAATATCTGCAACTTACGATTGCGACTGCCAAGATAATCTCGCCCATCATCATGCTGCGCAATATTGGTTAAAAGCCCGCTCAGCAGTGCGGTATGTACCCCCTGATAATTCTCCTCTTCTGGCAAGATAGCACCCGATCTCAGCGACTGCTGACGACACGCGATACTCAACTGCGTATGAATATCACGCCAGTCGCGCATTCGGAGGAAAGACAGGAATTCTCGCTGACACAGTTTACGTAACTGATTCTGACTCAAGGCCTGACGACGCTCTTCATAATAGCGCCAGAGATTGAGCCGAGCCATAAAGTCCGAGCGCGGATGACGAAATCGAATGTGCATTTGATCGGCCTGTTGCTGCTTATCCGAGGGACGATCGCGAGGATCTTGCGCCGCTAAAGCACTCGCTATTACTAGAATTTCTTCGAGACAGCCATTCGCTGCGGCCGCCAACACCATGCGTGCCAACCGAGGATCCACCGGCAATCGCGCCATACGCTTGCCTAGATCATTCAGCACACCAGCAGAACTGACCGCCCCCAGTTCTTCAAGCAACTTATAGCCATCACGTACCATGCGCGAGTCCGGTGGATCAATAAACGGAAATTGCTCTATGTCCTCAAGTCCTAGAGTTAGCATTTGCAACACCACGGCCGCCAGATTCGTCCGCTGAATTTCAGGATCGGTAAACTCGGGGCGCCCAAGGTAATCCTCTTCACTATAAAGCCGAATGCAGACACCGGGACCGATACGTCCGCATCGACCCTGCCGCTGGTTAGCACTCGCCTGAGAAATAGGTTCCACAGGCAGGCGTTGCAGCTTAGTACGGTGGCTGTAACGACTAATGCGTGCCTCACCGGGGTCTATCACATAACGGATGCCGGGGACGGTCAGTGAGGTTTCTGCCACATTGGTGGCCAACACCACCCTGATGCCTGCCTGACGCTGGGTATTGTCGAATACCTTATTCTGCTCCGCCTGGCTGAGCCTCGCATACAAAGGCAATACGTCCACGGTCGTCTGCTGGCGCAACGCTCGCGCCGTCTCACGTATGTCCCGCTCGCCGGGCAGAAACACCAAAATATCACCTCGCGGACCAAACTGACCGGCGTCAATTTCCTCCACCAATGATCCGATCTGTGCGCCCACACCGTCACTCTCTAGCCTGTCGCGGCCGACATAAACTGTTTTGACAGGAAAAGAACGGCCAGACACCTCTATAATCGGTGCATTATCAAAGTGCTGAGAAAAGCGCTCAAGGTCTATAGTCGCAGAGGTGACAATAAGCTTGAGATCGGGACGTCTTGGTAGGATACGTTTGAGATACCCCAACAGGAAGTCAATGTTGAGACTGCGTTCGTGCGCTTCGTCGATAATCAGCGTGTCGTATTTTCGTAACAGTCTGTCACGGCGCATCTCTGCCAATAAGATACCGTCTGTCATGAGCTTTATGGCGGTGTTTTCTGACACCTGATCATTGAAGCGCACCTGATAGCCCACCAGATCACCCAACTCGGTCCCTAACTCCTGCGCGATGCGCGCGGCCACGGTTCTTGCTGCTAATCGGCGCGGCTGTGTGTGCCCAATGAGCTTAGTATCACCACGGCCCATTTGCAGACAAATTTTAGGCAGCTGAGTGGTCTTACCGGATCCCGTCTCACCTGCGATAATCACAACTTGGTGTTCTGAGATCGCGCTTGCAATCTCGCCACGGGTGGCAGCAATCGGAAGATTTTCCGGATAAGTAATGTCCGGGACGCGTCGTTCACGTCGGGTAATATCCTGCATATAACACTTCTGCCAATCAAGTTTTTCACACAACAATGCGAAAAAGTAGGTTATGCTTACCACGCTTTTTCACATTATGAGACACAGTACATGCCAACACTTCGCAACTATACCTACGATGAGATCACCGTAGGGCAAACAGCCACGTATTCCAAGCTAATAGAAGAACGGGATGTCCAACTCTTCGCGGCAGTATCTGGCGACGTCAATCCGGTACATCTCGATCCGGCGTTTGCGGCGACGACGCAGTTCGAAAGCTGTATCGCTCATGGGATGTTAAGCGGCGCTGTTATCTCAGCGGCAATCGCCATGGAGCTACCGGGCCCAGGCACCATCTATTTGGGGCAGTCCATGCGTTTTCGTCTCCCAGTACGATTAGATGACACTATTACCGTTAACTTAGAAGTTATCGATAAAAAGGACAAACGCGGGTTTGTGACCCTGGACTGTAATGTCTTCAACCAAGATGACCAACTGGTGGTGACCGGCACTGCCGAGGTCATGGCGCCTAGAGAAAAATTGGTGATAGAGAGGCCCTGTTTGCCGGCTGTACGAATCGGCGACTAATCTTCTTCTCCCTCTGCTGCGCCCGCCGCCTTGCTGCCCAGAAACTGCTCCGGATCGAGGTACATCAGCTGCAACGTCGTCCTTGCTCCCTCCTGACCAGTATCTGCAGCCAGCACCATCACATTGGGTTTCTCGTCCTCGTGCGTAACCGCTGTGACACCAAAAATCATGGCGCTGCCGCCATGCAAGGCATTAAACACTCTTAGCTCCTTTTCCTCGCTCAGTGCCCTAGAGATATTCCCTATCAAGGTAGTCAAACTAGCACGAAAAGCACCGTAGTTGAGACTACCGCGATACTCGTCATGTGCTAAGGACACATCGAAGCGGGCAATCGAATCGTCGGCTAATTTCACATCCGTGAGGTGGACTACACTCCCATCAGATATATCGCTATACAGCCTTTTAGCCTCCGTGCGGGTGGCTTCGACGAAGGCCGCATGTAATAAATTGATTGCCACCAAGAGAAACTTCTCTTGCGGCATGGCCTGAACTTGAGAGCTCGTCATAACCACCTCGACTATTAATAACGTGTCAGTCTAATGCCCGCAGATGCTGTGATCAACGGGTTCAAATAAAGTAAACCATGATTGTGGCCACTTGCAGATAGGCGGACTCTGATATCGAGGGCGATAAAAAGACAGCAAGTTAGTTTGGCGGCCATCTGATCTGCTACTATTGGCCCTGTTCTCTTGCGAATTAGCGCAGGACACATCAGCTGTATTATGTATGCATTATTGCAACCACAACGATAACGACGCTCTAAAATCCACTGTCAGTGCCATCGTTCTGTGCGCGTTGGCACACGGAGAACAGCTCGATGAATCGCGATAATCTGCCTTGGAGAGGCGTCACGCCAGCTGCTCTGCATTGGAGCGAGAATGGGTCACCGCGCTCTATGACTTTCGATGACATATACTATTCGCAAGAGAATGGTGTGAAGGAAAGTCGGCACGTTTACCTTAATGGCAATGGACTCCCCCAACGGTGGCTCCAGCACCCAAGAAATCACTTTTGTGTTGGTGAGACAGGGTTTGGTACCGGCCTCAATTTTCTGGTGACTTGGCAAGCGTGGCGGGAATTGCCTGCAACGCGTCCTGACTTACATTATATTTCAGTCGAAAAGCACCCGCTAACGAAACAGGACCTGACCAGAGCCCTGAGCAGTTGGCCGACTCTCGCAGCGCTAGCCCAGCCACTGCTAGCCGCCTATCCCGCGCTGCTGGCCGGTCAACATAGGGTATTGCTTGACGACGGTCGCGTAAGACTGGATCTGTGGTGGGAGGATGCCGTGACCGCCCTGCCTGATCTGGCCAGTCGTGCACTGCCGTTGATCGACGCATGGTATCTGGATGGGTTTGCGCCCGCATGCAACCCCAGCATATGGACAGGCCCACTATTACAGGCAGCGGCATCTCTATGCCGACCCGGCGCCACTTTTGGAACATTCACTGCGGCAGGAACCGTCCGCCGCAGGCTCAAAAATGCAGGTTTTGCTGTGGACAAAGTGCCGGGGTACGGCCGTAAACGTGAATGTCTGCGTGGCGTCATAGACACTACAGCGGCACCGCCAACAGACACTAAGCGCTCGCCGTGGGACATTCCTGACGCAACACTGACGCGACCAAAACACATTATCATAATCGGGGGTGGGCTTGCGGGCTGTGCTACTGCAGCTGCATTAGCGAAGCGTGGACTATCCGTCACGCTGCTCGAGCAAAGCACACTGGCCGGCGCAGGATCCGGTAATGATCAGGGGATTTTGTATACTCGACTATCGCGTAAACATTCAGCTCTGGCGGATTTCGCCTTGCAGAGTTTTCAATTTGCCTCAACATTTTATCATCACATGTTTTTGAAGGGCGAACTGACACCGCAGCGAGATGGCGAACTCTGTGGCAGCTTTCAGCAAAGCGACAATGCAAAAGAGATGGAGGCACTGAGTGATCCACTGATCGGGCTAGAAGAGGTAGCTCAAATATTGAACCCTATACAGGCGAGCGATTTATTAGGCATTGAGCAGCCCAGTGCAGGCTACTGGTATCCTCGTTCTGGCTGGCTGCGCCCAGCTGCTGTATGCAGGGCTCTGCTTACGCACGACAACATTCACGTGATAGATAATTGCGGTGCAGTGACACTGCATCATGAGGATAACCAGTGGCTGGCATTGGCAAACGGGCAAATGCTTGCCAGTGCTCAGTGTGCGGTTGTAGCTACCGGCACAGAGACAACGTCAATACCGGAGCTTGATTGGCTACCCTTGCAAAGCATCAGAGGACAGGTTACTCAGTTGCCGACAACAGAGGCTTTTAGCACCTTGCGCGCTGCTCTGTGTCACCAAGGCTACATTGCGCCCGCCTGGGAGGGAAACCACAGTATTGGCGCGACGTTTACTATTGGCGACGACGATAATGAACTGTGCGTCAGCGACCATAACGAAAACCTTGCTAAACTGGCCAATGCGGTGCCGAACTGTCGAGACGAGTTGCTATCCTTTGAGGTAAATCAATTAGAGGGCCGCGTTGGGTTGCGCTGCGCCAGCCCTGACTACCTACCGACTGTCGGCCCAGCACCAGATAAAGCTCAGTTCCTCAACGATTTTGAGGGCCTCCGAAAAAATGCTAAGCATCGTATCGAAAAAAAAGGCCGCTATTTACCAGGCCTCTACGTCAACGCTGCACATGGTTCACGAGGATTGACCTCCACACCGATTGCAGCAGAACTATTAGCCAGTATGATCTGTCAAGAACCGGTTCCTCTCAGCCGAACACTGTCCCGTGCGCTATCCCCTGCGCGCTTTATTATTCGTGACCTTTCACGCAATCGGATGTAACGATGAAGCTGCTTCGCATAATACTTCTTCTTAGCGTCTACCTTCCCACAGCGGCTTGGTCTGTGCAGCACTACACAGTTCGGGTTACTGACCAAAAACCGCAATCAAGAGAAAATTTTGTGCAGGGCATCGAGATTCTCGATGGCTATATTTATGTCAGTACCGGTACCTATGGAAAATCGCACTTATTACGTTACCGCTTTGCGGATGGCACACTGGATACACGCCGCAAACTAAATGCAAAAATCTTTGCGGAGGGTTTGACAATATTTGGCGACAACGTTTATCAGCTCTCTTGGAGAAATAAGGTTATGTTAGTGTATCGTAAATCCGACCTTACGTTCCTATATGCGCTTCCGATCAAAGGCGAAGGCTGGGGTCTTACCCATAACCGCACAGAGTTAATCTACAGTGACGGCAGTAACAATCTGTACTTCATGTCGCCAGAGACAGCGGATATCACGCGCACCATTGCGGTTAAAGAGCAAGGTCGACCCGTGGAACGACTGAACGAACTTGAATGGATAGACGGCTCTATCTGGGCCAACGTCTGGCAGAGCAATCGCATCGTAATTATCAACCCGGCAAATGGTGAGGTCACTGCGACCATTGATCTACAGGGCTTACTTCCTTTGAAGGAATATCGCCGCGGTACCGGCGTACTTAATGGTATCGCACGCGACCCTGCAGACGCCTCTATCTGGGTCACGGGAAAGCGCTGGCCCTGGCAATACCAGATAGAGTTGGTGCCGACAGTGAATGGTCAAGAAAAACAGGAACACACCATCGATTCGCGCTAGACTATCCGATCTAAGTATTTACACCGTTTACAGAGATTAACTATGAGTAACAGCGACACCTCGCTTCGCAGCGCACATCCGGCCTTCGAGGCCGTCAGGCAGCAAACAATCGATTCTCTAAATATTCGAGTAGAGCACTACGAACACAAAAAAACCGGCGCCGTGCATTACCACCTCGCCTCAGACAATGCCGAAAACGTCTTCCTTGTCGCCCTGCGCACCGTTCCCCACGACTCTACTGGGGTTGCACATATTCTGGAACACACGGCATTGTGCGGCAGCGAACACTTCCCAGTGCGCGACCCATTCTTCATGATGCTTCGGCGCTCGCTCAATACGTTCATGAACGCATTTACCAGCTCCGACTGGACAGCATATCCCTTTGCTAGTCAGAACCGTAAGGATTTCAACAATCTGCTGCAAGTCTATCTTGATGCGGTATTTTTCTCTCGATTGGACCCACTGGATTTTGCCCAAGAGGGCCACCGGGTAGAATTTTCTGAACCGGAAAATCCAAACAGTGATCTCGTATTTAAAGGCGTTGTGTTCAACGAAATGAAAGGCGCGATGAGTTCCATTAGCAGCACGCTGTGGAGCACACTGTGCGAACATATTTTCCCGACCAGCACGTATCATTATAACAGTGGCGGTGATCCACAGCGTATTCCGGATCTGACTTACACTCAATTACAAGCGTTCTATCGCAGTCACTATCATCCTACTAACGCGATCTTCATGACATTTGGTGACATTGAGGCCAGTGCGCATCAGAGTGTCTTTGAAGAAAAAGCACTGCGCCACTTTGAATCATTATCAGAAAAAATTCAGGTACAACCCGAACAACGCCTAACACAACCAAAACGCGTACAAAGCGCTTATTGTTTTGACGAAAATGATACAACAGACCACAAAACACACCTTGTTATAGGTTGGATGTTAGGGGAAAGCTCAGACCTGAAGCAACTGCTGGAGGCACAGCTGCTATCCAGTGTGCTGCTAGACAACGGTGCCTCTCCGTTGCAACACGCGCTGGAAACAACTGAACTGGGCCGCGCACCATCACCCTTATGCGGCCTCGAAGATTCCATGCGTGAATTGGTATTCTGCTGCGGCGTTGAGGGCAGTGAATCAGAGCATGTGGACGCGTTCGAAGATATGGTGCTGGCGGTACTAGAGCGAGTCGCTCGCGAGGGCGTCAGCCAACAGCGCCTCGAGGCGGTACTTCATCAGCTAGAACTGCACCAGCGTGAAGTGACGGGTGACGGATACCCCTTCGGTCTGCAACTTATTTTACAAGCACTTGGCTGCGCCACACATTACAGTGATCCTATCGCTGTCCTAGACCTAGAACCGGTTATTGCCGAGTTGCAACAGAAAATTCAAGATCCGGATTATATCCGCCAACTTGCAGGCCGATTATTGTTGGACAACCCGCACCGAGTGACGTTAGTTATGACACCGGACACGGAGTTATCAGCCCGCCGGATGGCGCAGGAAACGGCGCGCCTAGCTGATATTAAAGCTGGCATGAACGAAGCGCAGCGCAGCGCTACCGTACAGTTGGCAACTGACCTGAGTGCGCGTCAAGCGCAAGTCGATGATGACAGCATTCTCCCAAAAGTCGAGCTGAGTGATGTACCCGCTACACTCCCCGAACCGACATTTAAACAGACTGAAGTGCACGGCATGCCATTCACCACCTATGGTCAAGGCACTAATGGCATTGTCTACCAACAATGCACTGCCCCCCTCCCTGCCCTGAGTGAGGAGCACATGCAGATACTGCCTCTGTACACTAATATTCTGACAGATATGGGGCTGGGAAAGCACTCCTATATGGATGTGCAAGAGCGCCAGGCAGCGACGGTGGGATCAATAGCGGGGTTCGTCTCTATGCGGGGCCACGCCGATGATGAACAGCATGTAAACGGAAATTTCACCCTTTCTTCAAAAGCGCTATTGCGCAACGCTCACGAACAAGCGCAACTGATGAGTGATACTCTGCATCAGGTAAAATTTTCCGAAACTACTAGAATCCGTGACCTAGTGAATCAGCAGCGCGCGCGACGCGATCAATCGATCACTGGCAATGGCCACAGCCTCGCTATGACTGCTGCCTGCGCCGGCATGAGTCCACTGGCTATGCTGCATCACCGACAATCAGGGCTGGCGGGAATCCGTCAACTGCGCATTCTTGATGACAGTCTGGCAGACGATAAGCGGCTTGAAGCTTTTGCTCTTGAAGTCAAAGGACTGCATGAAAGCATTATAAGTACGCCTATGCAATTTCTTGTAATCGCTGAAGATGACAAAGTTAGCGAGGTCGCTCGCGACATCAGCACGCTGTGGCCCGAAGTCGCCAGGGGACCGGAATACCCGCGCCTCCAAATGTCCCGCATCCGCGAGCAACGCGGCGAGATCTGGCTCACGAACACGCAGGTCAACTTCTGCGCACGCGCCTATCCTACTGTGGCAGAACGGCATCCCGACGCGGCGGCCCTAACTGTGCTTGGAGGGTTCTTGCGCAACGGATTTTTACACCGTGCAATACGCGAACAGGGTGGCGCCTACGGCGGGGGTGCCTCACATGATTCGGGCATCGCAGCTTTCAGATTCTACTCCTACAGGGACCCACGCATTGTCGAGACGCTGCAGGACTTTGACGCATCGCTTGCTTGGCTATTGGACACGCCGCATGACAATCAATCGCTTGAGGAAGCGATTCTAGGTGTCATCGGCAGCATGGATAAGCCGAGTTCGCCGGCAGGTGAAGCCAAGCAGCACTTCCACAACCGTTTATTTGGACGCAATCATGAAACCCGTCAAAGATTTCGCGAAAACATACTGAACGTCACTCTGGATGACTTGCGCCGAGTGACGGAGACCTACCTGAGACCCGATCACGCTAGCACGGCAGTTGTCACAAATTCTGGGCAGCTAGACGCTACGACATCGATCAGAGAGGCGCTGAACTTAACGGTACAGCAGCTGTAGAGCACCTCGCACTCTATTTTGCGACAAGGTCACTAGCTATCTATTAATGCCCTGCGCAAAATCTCCTGCGGCCGAAGTGTTTGCTTTGAATGGCACCTCAAACAATATCGATGATAAGTGCAAGCGGCCGACCGCAAACAGACGCCGCACATCTTCGAGTAACATGGAAAAGGAAATGTTGTAAAAACGCAGCAGATTAACCACAGCATTTAGCCGATTAAAAGAACTTACAAGAATAACCCTTTGCAATAGACTGCGCCCATGACACGAAACTTTAAAGAAGTGTGGCTGCTCGCGGCAATTAATGCTGCCGCTATGAGTAGCGTACCCTTGATGATGCTAATCGGCAGCATCATAGGAGCGGAGCTAGCACCAAAAGAGGAGTGGGCTACACTGCCCATTGCAATGATGGTAATCGGCACCGCACTTGGAGTGGTGCCGGCAACGCGCAGCATGCAGCATCTGGGCAGGAAGTGGGCTTTACTACTGTTCGTGCTATTAGGCATATGTGCCTGCCTCACGCTGGGCGAAGCAATGGTTCGCAGCAACTTTACGTTATTCTGTTTTGGCTCAGGCTTGCTGGGTGTGACGGTTGCGGCGCTGCAGCAAATTCGCTTCGCAGCAATGGAATGCGTGCCGCTTACCGATGGCCCAACCGCTGCATCGATTATTATGTGCGCGGGCATTGCGGCGGCGTTTCTCGGACCCGAGTTGGCACTGGCTGGTGAACATCTAACGTCAGTCGATTATCAGGGGTCTTTTTGGCTGGGTGCCGGCTGCCTATTAGCAGGCGGAGTGATGCTGCTGTTTTACGTGCCGGCTGCACAGAAGAAAACACATGCCATTGCGGGAGGTCGCTCTACTCTGGCGCTATTAGGCAGTCCCACCCTGTTGCTTGCGATTATTGCCGGCGCTAGTGCCTTCATGGTGATGTCGTTTGTTATGACAGCGACGCCCATCAGCATGCATCTCCATCACGGATATAGCCTGACCGATACTAAGTGGGTAATCCAATCGCATATTGCGGCGATGTATCTGCCATCACTTTTCACTCCCTGGCTGTTTCGCTTCCTTAACATTCGTGGACTCATGCTGGCTGGTCTGGTCTGTTATTGCATAACGATAGCGATAGGCTTGATTGATGCGTCAGTCATAGGGTACTGGGGGCAATTGGTGATGTTAGGCATTGGCTGGAACTTCCTATTTGTATCCGGTACCGCACTATTACCGATGGGTTACAACAACGGAGAGCAGTTCAAAGCTCAAGCGCTAAATGATACGGTACTTTTTTCTAGTCAGGCTATCGCCTCTCTCTCTGCTGGCTTGGCTATCAGCAACGTGAGTTGGCATGCGCTACTTTTATTCTGCTTGCTGCCGATGGCGGTCCTGCTTGCACTGCTCGCATGGCAACGTGCTGTGCCGGCAAGAGTGCCAAAGCCAATCTAACAGCAGCGAAGGCACCTAAAGTAAAAAGATCGGCAAAGCTTGTCAGTTAACCGCGGTTATGGCACATCGACCTTGACTGGTGTACGCGCGGTGTCGTCATTGTAAAAAAATGGGTGCTGTAGCAATACAATACCTATATTATTGAATTGTCTTAGCAGAATCATGCTCTAGACATACAACTCAGGCGTACGGGTTTGAAGGTGCATAGCGCGGGCCTGTAAGCACCCCTGAAGTAAGAGGCATTTGGCCACTATCAGATGCCAGAGACGGAGACGGAGACGGAGAAAAACATGAATACAGTGTCCAAGATTATGGTGGCAGTGCTGACGACATTTTTTGTGACAAGCGCATTTTCCCAGTCAGATGAGCCTGCGATAGATTCCACGGCGATGGTTGCACTGGAAAAAATGGGTGAGTATCTGCGGACCTTGAAGGCTTTTCGTGTAACGGTAGTGACCACCAACGACACCGTATTGGAAGACGGTCAGAAAATTCAATATGCGGGTACTGCAGATCTCTTAGCAAACGCGCCAAGCGGTTTGAGAATCCATACAGATAACAATCGCCGTGAACGTTTGTACTTATATAACGGCAAAAAATTTACCCTGTGGGGCCAGCGTCTAGACTACTACGCCACGGTAGATGCGCCAGACACCATTAGTAAGCTAGCAGACATGCTGGAAAATAAATATGGCATGGACCTTCCACAGATTGACCTTTTTCGCTGGGGTACACCCGCGGTGGATAAAACAGCGATAATTGGCGCCATGGATGTCGGTCCCGCTGCCATTAACGGCACCACCTGTCAGCATTATGTTTTTCGCCAGGATGATATCGACTGGCAGATATGGATTCAAAAAGGCGATTATCCGTTGCCGCGCAAAATGGTTATTACCTCCAAGACTGACGATGCCAGACCACAACACAGTGCCGAGTATCAGTGGGACCTTGCCCCCTCTTTCAACGATGCAGCATTCACTTTCAACCCGCCTAAGGGCGCACTTCGAGTCGTCTTGGAAAATACTCTCTCCACTGACGATACAAACGAATAGGAGCCTTGATTATGAAGCGTATATGTTCGACATTTTTGTCTGTGTCTCTTCTAGTTTTTATTGTTGCGGAAGCCGACTCTCGAGGAAGAGGTGGCGGCGGTCATCATGAACGATCTCATGCGCGCTCTAGCGTTAACTCCGGTCATCACGAACATCGCGGCAACTCTTATCGCAATAGCGGCAACCGTAACGTCAATATCAATAGCAATCGGAACGTCAATGTCGACGTCAATAATCGTGGTTACCATCACGGATGTTGCTATCACGACGACTATCACCCCCTTGCGGTGGCAGCGGCGGTGACTGCAACAGCCGTTGTAGTGGGGTCAATAGTGAATTCGCTGCCGCCTTCATGTCAGACAGTGATGTCGAATGGCTTTGCTTATCAGCAATGTGGTAACACCTGGTATCAACCGCAGATATCAGGATCATCAACTACTTATGTGGTGGTAAACGCGCCCTAGGGCGCTTTCCGATCTACGCTGCATTGCGGTGTTGTTTTTGGCGCCATTATGATTGCCACTAAGAATTTGAGTATTTGCATTATTGTCTTGTACTAGCCTTGACCAGCCTGAATCGCGCTGTCTAGATACGCCAAAGTCTGATCAAAAAATATGGCATTACTAAGACTGCTAAAATAATATGACGTAAATCGCCCAGAATATGCTGACGTATTAACGCTATTTATCAATACTAGACTGACTATATTATTACTGAATCTATTTGTGTGAAAATATAAATGCACCTAGTGAAATTCTCGGCAAGTAAAAGCCGTCGAGCATTTTAAAACTGGCCCAATGCGTTGCATTAAATCTGACTCACTCCTTTTACTACACGCTCTGCTTTGGAGGATATCTCTTGAACACACAGCCTGAAGCAAGCCACTTTATTCATGGTGCATATGTAGAAGACAATAGTGGCACGCCCATTGACGTTATCTATCCGGCCACTGGAGCGGATATCGGCCGAGTATATTCGGCAACCCCTGAAATTATCGAGCAAGCCATTGTCAGCGCCAAGAGTGCGCAAAAGGCTTGGGGGAAATTATCTGGTACAGCACGTGGACGTATTCTGCGACGCGCAGCTGACATTATTCGCGAGCGCAATTACGATTTATCTGTTTTGGAGACCTACGACACAGGAAAACCCTTGTCTGAAACACTCTATTCTGACGCAACGAGTGCTGCCGATGCTTTAGAGTATTTTGGAGGGTTAGCGGGATCTCTAACAGGGGAACATATTCCGTTGGGAGACGGAAATTGGGCCTACACTTGTCGCGAAGCACTGGGCGTATGCGTTGGTATCGGCGCGTGGAACTATCCAACACAAATTGCATGCTGGAAGGCGGCACCCGCACTCGCCTGCGGCAATGCCATGATATTCAAGCCTTCTGAAACCACGCCGCTCTGCGCATTAAAGATCGCTGAAATTTTTGTGGAAGCGGGTCTTCCCGCCGGTCTCTACAATGTTGTTCAGGGACTAGGAAACGTCGGTGCTGCCTTGGTTTCAGATCCTCGCATAGACAAAGTGTCACTAACAGGCTCGGTTTCCACAGGCTGCAAAGTCTATGCGGCGGCCGCTGCCGGAATGAAACATGTCACCATGGAGTTGGGAGGTAAATCACCGCTCATCATCTTCGACGACGCAGACCTAGAGAACAGCGTAAGTGGCGCAATTTTGGCAAATTTCTATTCAGCGGGGCAAATCTGTTCAAATGGTACGCGGGTTTTTGTGCAAGCAGGGATCAAGGATGCTTTTTTAAAAAGACTGTGCGAACGTCTCGGTAATGCAGTTATTGGAGACCCTCTAGATCAAGCAACAAACTTTGGTCCTTTGGTCAGTCTGCGACAATTAGAGTCGGTGCTAGGCTTTATAAAAAGAGGTAAAGAAGAAGGGGCGCACCTTTTATTTGGAGGAGACCGTATCACAGGAGATGGTTTCTATTTGCAGCCCACTGTTTTTTCAGAGGTAACCGACAAAATGTCTATTGCTACAGAGGAAATATTTGGACCAGTGATGTCTGTTCTAAACTTTGAGGATGAAGCCGATGTGATCACTCGAGCCAACGCGACAGAGTTCGGTTTAGCCGCAGGCGTGTTTACAACAAACCTCAGTCGCGCCCATCGAGTTACTGAAGAGCTTCAATCTGGAACATGTTTCATAAACTCCTATAACGACGCCCCTATTGAGGTCCCTTTTGGAGGGGTGAAGATGTCTGGAGTTGGGCGTGAAAACTCTAAAGAGGCTATTTCACACTACTCACAATTGAAGTCTGTTTTTGTGCGCATGGGTGATTTAGAGTCTCCATATTAGCCACTATTTTAAATACAGGTTTCAGGGAGGTTAATATTTTACACCTCGTGTAAACTAAACTTATGCCTTCTTTAAAGATCATTGCGCTGCCCGCTACATTGCTATACCTGCTCTTTACAACGATTATCGTGCTCACTAAGGGCGGCCTGACAGAAGACAATATTCGACAAATCATCCGGATAACAGCGGCAAGTTCCATGCTGCTTTTCAGCCTGACCTTCGCTGCCTCGTCGCTGCTTCATTTTTTTTGTACCGAGTACTGGCAAGCGCTGATGCAGGCGAGGCGACGCCTTGGCCTGTCATTTGCCTTGTCCCATACCGTGCACTTGCTTGCCATAATTGCATTGGTTGAGATTGCATATGGTGGTGATTATTTGCAGTTGGGTGATATCGTGGGCGGCTCTATCATCTACCTGTTTATTTTTGCAATGGCAGTGACATCTAACGACACGTCAGTAACGCTCTTGGGGGCAAAAAACTGGAGCAAGCTGCACAAAACTGGTTCATATCTAATCTGGGTAGGACTTTTCGGCATCTATCTTGAAATCGCATTAGAAACCCATGCATTACGCTATTGGCTGTGCGCTATTTTTGGCATTAGCCTGCTTCTACTCAGAGTCAGTGCATTTTGGGACAAACGCATAAACGCTTAACGGTCTGGCAAATTAGTAGTGTCAGAACCGGCAAGCGCAAAGCCGCCTGCCCTCGTCAGCTATAAGCGGCCTGAGGTATAAACCTCGTCGTTGCAGGCCCTGTTAGGCGTCATGCAGCCACCCATTGCCCACTGCGAACTGAATTTTATCGAGCATCCAAGAGTGAATTTCAGGAAAGTCTTTCTCAATGAATTCATGGGCCTCTAATACCTGCGATTTTTTTATCCCTAGCGCCTGCCAGGTCTTACCCTGACTTGAAATGTTATGCAGAAAAGGCAAAAGCCTATCGACGGTTTTCAGCAGCTTCGTCTCAATACTTTGTCCCGTCTCTTGCTCTTCCCACAATTCCGAAAGATCAAAAATTGCATTGCCATCGTGGCTTGCCAAGCGCTTCACACACGCTCGCTCGGCCTCATGCGCGATACCTCTATCGTTGGAGTACAGAAAGGTGTCACCAGCATCGATTTCCCCTAGGTCATGGACTAGAGCAAGTTTCAATAACTTTTCTTCAGACAATTCAATACCCAAACTTCTCGAAATAGACCAGCAGGCCATTGCCAGATGCCAAGAGTGTTCTGCCGAATTCTCAACGCGAACGCCACCATCAATATAAGTGCGGCGATCAACTAACTTCAAAGCATCAAGCTCAAGAAAATAATCAGTTATAGCTGCTAACTCATCCAAACCTACCCCTCCTAACACCCTAGTCTTCTTTGTGCGTCCTGTTCGGCAGTGATTCCGATGCTTGTTATACGCTAACCTTATATGCAAGGTCTTTAACTTCGTCGCCCGTAATGCCGCTAAAACTCCGACAGTGACGAGGCTGTTGATGAACGCTGATTTCAACATCAGTGTTAGACATACCGAGTTGACGATCAAATTCTCCAAAAATAAAATCAATCAGAGACTTAATGGTTTCATTTTCACGCCCCTCCATCAGGTTTATTCCAGTGACTGTGCATGAGTCAGTGCGTCCACCTTCCATGGAATAGAGGAAATTTTCTTTATCAATCAGGATGAAACGATGGAATCGCTTGTTTTCAGGCAGGCCAAGGGCCGACATCAGACAGCTATATATGACGATCGACATTTTGGACTTAATAGGATTCAATTTTTCTTTTATTCCATAAATTAAAACCATAACTCCTCCGTTTCTGCTAGACACCGGTGGCAGCAGACAATGTGGAAGTTGTGCTGACACTCTGACAGGGCGAACAAAGTAGATTTGCAAAGGGCAGCGTGCTAGTTGGCCCAGCCGCGTCGAAAATACTGCCCGCCCTCAAAGTGTGAAAAAATTTGGGCGAGCATTGGATGATTAATCGGGTCGGTACTCGTATCAGCCTCCAGATTCTGCTCAGCTACATAAGTGCTATGGACCGCTCCATCTACTAGGACGTGATACCAAGGCTTATCTTTCGGCGGGCGCGACCTAGCAACCGTATCGTACCACTCCTCAGTAGATTGAAAGGTAGCATCAACATCTGCAATAACTCCGCGATAATCGAAGCGCTGATGATGGACCAGATCACCAATGGCAAATTTGGCGCTGCTTATATTAGTCATCGTATTCATAAATTCTTTATCTCGCTCCACTGTGATACAACGTTCGCCGCCTAGCCCTTCAAACTGGAGCGACCGTAAAAGCGTTACAGCGCGAAGCGCTACTGCTCCCTTGACTGGTTAAATTGTTCGGCTACTACGCCAAAAACCCGTAGACCACAGAATCCAAACAATTAGCGGAAACTGCATAAATACTCGTAGCCACGCACCGAAGGGTTCTAAATGACTGCCGAACATAGGTATATCGTTTAACGCCATGTTTATATTTGCCGGTAAAACTGCCAGCGCGAAGATACTTAGCAGTATGCCTGTATTACGTCGATACCTGGGCAGCAGCAATAAGAATGCGAAAACGAACTCCATAGCCCCTGTAAGCCAGACGATTTGTAAGGCGTACGGCAACGGGGTGATTCTTACTAACTCTGAGTCATGGGTGAAGTGAAGCACCCCAGATACGAAAAACATTACGCTTATCAATAGAACCGAGAACGTCTTTATCATAGGGTCACTCGTTAAAAAGTCGAACTTAACAGGCAATTTAGTCAAACAACGCCCAACTACATGGGCACCAATTGGACAGCAATAGTCGAATAAAATCAACATCTTAACTTCTGCTATTACTCACAACGCTTCACATGCAGCATTAACCAATGAACACGCTGGGCGGGTTTTGAATCTAGGATGCATTAAGGCCGCTGGAGGAACTGCTCGACGTGATAGCCTAAGGCAGCGGATCGCTCCTGTCAGAATCGCCTGCACCGCACTATCATCATATTCAATAACATCAGATGCGCGGCAGCAACCCTGCTCGCTGTTCACTCCTCAGCACAGCGTCGTGCCGCCATCAACGGCGATAATTTGACCCGTTATGAAGGCGCCTGCGGGGCTCGCCAGCATAAGTGCAACACCCATAATATCGGGGTCTGTCCCCCACCGGTGCAACGGTATCGACTTGATCTCGGCCTCATACGCCGCTTTATCACTACTAGCGTATTCTGTCATACGTGTGTGAAAGCGGCCTGGCGCAATCGCATTTACCCGAATATTCTGCTCAGCAAGGGCCACGCTAAGGTTGCGTGTCATCTGGTGAATAGCGGCTTTGCTTGGGGCGTAACTGAAGGTATCCGTCCGGCCCATAATACCGGCAATGGAGCCAATATTAATCACACTAGACATGCTAGCCGCTGTGGCATTTTTGCTAAGCATTGGAAGCATTGCTTGGGTGAGAAAAAACGGCGTTTTGACGTTAAGATCCATAACCTTATCCCAGCCCTTTTCTGGAAAGTCGTCCAACGGGCTTAGCCAACCTACACCTGCATTATTGACCAACACGTCAATATGAGTCTCATTTTGCTCAAGGACAGCGACCAAACGGGCTATTTCTTCCATATTGCTGATGTCACCGGGCAATGCAATACACTCTCCTGTCTCTGAAATTCCTGATAACGCCGCGGCGGCCTGCTCGCACGCCTCGGCTTTACGCGCAGTGATATAGATGCGCTTCGCCCCGGCGAAAAAAAATGCTTGGGCGATAGCATAGCCTAGTCCTCGAGAACCGCCGGTAATAACGCAGATCTTATCGCGCATTGAGAATAATTGATCAATCATGAAGTCATCCTGCTATGTGATTTTTACCGGCTACGATTATGACCCGGTGAAGCACTCTATGTTGGCACAATTTGCATGTTGGCATCAAAAGCTATTCTTGATATTTCCCATGCGTAGATCTAAATCCTTTCAAAATTTATGTTTAAACGACGCTTGCATAGACAACACAAGCATCGAGGACCAGTCCCACTGAGGAGGTAAAGATATGTAAAAGCGGTATCCCTGAGCGGGAACTGAGGTGACAAGGCTTGCCAGGGTTGTCACACTTGTGGCTATCCTTTTAGTGAGACTGCCCTATGAGCGCCGCGATACTGATTATTGATGATGATAGGGAGTTATGCGCGTTACTGTGCGATTTTCTGCTGCTCGAGGGGTTTTTACCTAGCGCTATCCATGACGGCAATGAAGCGGTAAGCCACTGTAAAGATCAAAGCTATGACGCCATTATACTGGACGTCATGCTGCCGGGCCTGCAGGGACTAAATGTACTGCAGCAATTAAGACAGTACACCACCACGCCGGTGCTGATGCTTACCGCGAGGGGTGAGGATACTGACCGCATATTGGGCCTGGAACTAGGCGCCGATGACTACTTGCCTAAGCCCTGCAATCCGCGAGAACTCGCAGCAAGATTGCGTGCGATTTTGCGACGCTCTCATTCCTCAGTGGACACTAGGCCCAAAGACACACTGGAGATAGGAAAAACGCACATTACTGCGTCAAATCGTAGCGCATTTTATGACGGTCTCGACCTACAGCTAACAAGCACCGAGTTTAATCTGCTGCTAGTATTGTTGAATTATGCGGGCACAGTCGTGAGCAAGGATACGCTAAGTCAGCAGGCATTGGGGCGTTCGCTCTCTGCTTACGATCGTAGCGTTGATGTTCATATTAGCAAAATTCGAAAAAAACTCGCAATCTGCGGCGGCGACAACTTGATTGTCAGCGTGCGGGGCAGCGGCTACCAATTCAGCGCCAGCACAGAGGACATTTGAAAGTGAAACTTTGGAGCAGTCTATTTGTTAAGCTTTTTATTGCTTTTTGGCTGGTCACCATTGCAATACTGGGAAGTTGGCAACTGACCTCTAATTATTTTGAATCACAGCCTCCGGGGCCGAGATTTTCTGATCGTGATCCTGGCACGCCACCAAACCGCTTTATCTTGCGCACCCTTTATAATTTGGAAAATCTTAGCCTTGAGGCTCTGCCCAACCAACTTGCAAAAATACAGAGAGCGCATGACATCCAGATTTATCTTTTGAAGAAGAACGGCAACGATCTTCTAGGCGGTAAAGTCCCGCAAAAGATACGCGCGATGTCAAACGAATTACGTTCGACTCCTCGCAAGTCAGTCGCAAAAAAATCAAAGGGTGGCCTGTCAGCAATCCCCATATACCGCCAAGACGCTGGTGCACTAACTGCGGTCTTCAAGTTTCCTCAACATCGTAGACTCATCGTGAATACTCTATCGACTAGCCTATGGCTGCGCACCAGTCTCGCCGTGTTAATCAGCGGACTAATCTGCTTCAGTCTCTCTAGGGTAATGACCAGTCGACTAAAGGATTTACAGTTGGCATCGCGACGGCTTGCCACTGGCGAGTTGGACACACGACTGCAAGTCCGCGATCGTGGTGGCGACGAAACAGATGAACTAGCCCGTGACTTCAATAGTATGGCGAAACAGCTACAGGAGCGAATCGGAGCACAGAAACGCTTGCTGGTCGATGTCTCTCATGAGTTGAGATCACCGCTATCGAGGCTTCGTGTGGCGCTAGCCCTAGCGCAAGAAAAGCCAGAGCAACGTCACGAATATTTGCACCGTATTGAGCAAGAAACAGAACGTCTTGAATACCTTATCAGTCAGTTACTTTCCAGTCAGGCGCAGGATATCACGCTGGACATCCGTATAGATCTTGTCGCACTTTTAAAACAGCTGTGCGCCGATGCAAATTTTGAAGCACAGGGAACAGGCAAGCATTTCGCTTTCAAGACTAATACCATTCGGGCAGAGGTCGATAGTAGCAAAGATTTATTGCACAAAATTTTTGATAACATCCTGCGTAACGCCTTGCAGCACACAAAAGAAAAATCAGAGGTAGATGTTTCTATTACGTCAATCGATGGCGGTTATCAAATAACAGTCGAGGACCAAGGCCAAGGGGTACCTGAAAACGACCTAAATAGAATTTTTAATGAATTTTATCGCGTCGACTCTGCTCGCTCGCACGCGTCTAGGGGCCATGGACTAGGGTTGGCCATCGCCAAGCGTGGGCTACTTCAACACGGCGGCAGAGTGGCCGCAAACAATACCGGTACGGGACTGATAATAACCGTCCACCTTCCCGCGCCTGGAAAAAGTGTACTGTGACTAAAAGTATGTCACGGCAATGTCGACAGTCGACAAAAATCGCCGAATATAAAAAAGCTCAGCCTCACTGTTGGCGCTTAAGCTGCTCGAGCGCACGCTGCGTCGCCATCACAAACAATTCAGCATTTCCGTGCGACCAGTGTACCTTTAGCTCAGACTTACAGATTTTCCAGTCACCGTCGATTTCCACATAATGGTTGTTATATTCTCCTACCACAGTAATCACATCGTCGTCTAAGACGATGGGAATGTCTGTGTCTGCAAATATGACATGATCGGCAGAAAGGTAAGCGCGACAATTTACCTCGGTATCTGAGATATCGCAGCGATGATTAGTAATTATATGCTGCGTGATGTCAAAACCGTTGATCACACTCTGTAGATGCTTCACCCAATCATCAGCTTGCCGCGGCACTGCAGCATCACCGGTGGCCGAACTCAGGTCACCGTAATCGATCAACACTTCGTCCGCAAAGCAGTCACGTACCATTAGCCAATCTTTCGTATCCAGCCCTTGCGCATACTGATTATAATTGTCAATCAGAGCGTTCCTGGTTAGTAGTTTTTTCTCCGCACTCGACATTGTTAGACCCTGCCTTTTATTGAGGTACAACCCCTTCAGTGATAGTTGTTGTGTTATCGACGACCATCGCAGCACCGTTTACAGCAACAGATTCATCGCAGGCGAGGAACAGCACTAAATTTGCGACATCGACAGGCTCTCCAACCCAAACATTTTCCATGGCTGCAGCCGCTTCGGGGTCATTTTCCATTACGATCTCTTTCATTCCCTCTAACATGGGGGTGCGCATATTTCCAGGATGAACAGAATTACACCGCACCCCGTAGCCGTTTTGTGCACTGAGCACGGCAACAGATTTTGTCATTCCGCGTATCGCGCTTTTAGAGGCAGCATAGGCAAAAATCATCGGGCCACCCTGAATACTGGCTGTCGAACACATATTAATGATGGATCCGCTGCCGGCGGCCTTCATCACGCGCAGTGCGTGTTTACAGCCAAAAAAGGTGCCATCGGTACCCACGGCGTTAATTTCGCGCCATATCTCCTCGGTCGTGTCCTCGATACTCGCGAGGCGGACAATACCGGCACAGTTGAGCAGAATATCGAGACGCCCAAACTCGGCAATGATCTTGTCAATGAGCTCGATCCAGTTTGCCTCGCGTGTGACGTCCAAATGCTCAAAGCGAGCACCAGGAATTTCTCTGGCGACCGCCTGTCCGTGTTCAAGGTTGATGTCGGCGAGAACCACTGTCGCCCCCTCTCCCGCAAGGCGACGGGCGGATGCCAGCCCCAGCCCTGAGGCACCTCCGGTAATGATCGCGACTTTATCCGTTACTCGACCCATAAAAAGACTCTCTCCCTCAATTGAACAGACTTGCGCCCGTTAGAATCTGACATTGCGTGCTTGCAATCGTTTAGCAGCATGATAACTTAACATAAAACAAACAGAACATACTGTTTATTATAAATACCGTTGGAGACTCAACCCATGAGCAGCGAAAATGTCGAAAACTATGACGACGTCACGATGTACGGCCTGACGGCAGAAAAACAGGAACATTTGCTATTAACACAAAACGAGCTGACATTTATCTGGACGAATAAGGACGGCCATGGAATGGGGGTTACGATGAGTTATATTTGGCGCAATAATCGTATCTGGTGCACAGCAACAGAGCAGCGGGCACGCATGAAAGCGCTCGCGCGCGACCCGCGCTGCTCGGTAGTAATCTCGAGCGCCGGCATTGATGATGATGTAAGCCAGTCCATCACGTTTAAAGGCCACGCGGTTCTGCACACAGATCAGGAGACAAAGGACTGGTTCTATCCGGACTTCGCTCGACATGCCAACAGTCCGGCACCAACGCCCGAGGCTTTTGTAGCATTTCTGGACACCCCGGCTCGAATTATTATCGAGGTGGTGCCACAGAAGACCATTACCTTTGATGGCGGAGTGATGCGCGACACCACCAGTGAAGCGCTTGAATAGTGGGCGCCCATTAGTTGCATCGAACGATTAAGCTTCTTTAAACGTGGCCATACCCTCATCGAACTCCCAGAAGCCTCGCAGTGCGGTTAACTTACCGGCTTCGTTGCAACTGTAGGTAAATACCCCATTTACCTGCTGGGAATATTTTTTACCGTCCATATTCATCACTACGTTAAGCGTGACGATATTGGCGCACTCAAGATGAGCCGTGTACGTATCATGAATAATATACTCGATGTCTGCATTGGCGATATTACGGTCATAAAATGCCTCTCTAGCCTCCGGCGTCGAATGCCCTTTACCATCAGGATCGAGCACCGTCGGACCAATGGGGTCTTCAATGATGCCGTCTTCAGCCCACATATCCAGCCAGCGTTGTTTGTCCTTACTTTTGAGGCACTCACGCGATACGAGTGACATTTGATACCCGGGATTATCTTTATTCATGCTTGTACTCCTTATTCATGATTAACATTGTGATGGGGTTCGTTGTGATAGACGATATCAACGCTTATCCCGGCGCTTACAGCGGCAGGGCTCCGACACCCGCATTGACAGACCCCGTGTCATTATAAGCTTTCATCAGCAGGTCTGCGATCCGCATCTGATGCACCTCATCCGCACCGTCAGCCAGTCGCGCCCAACGGGCCTGCTGCAACATACCTGACAACGGCGAATCTTTGGAATAGCCTAAGGCCCCATGCACCTGCACGGCACGGTCACAAACCTTCCACAATGTATTCGCCACGTGATGCTTCGCCATCGAGACTTCCTGCTTAAACTCCATGCCATGTTCAATTTTGTAAGCGGCATGCAATACCATTAGCTTAGAAGCATAGAGTTCCATGGCACTGTCAGACATCATCCATTGAATGCTTTGTTTTTCACTGAGCAGCGAACCGTGGGCAAAACGCTGCTGTGCCCTGTCGATCAACATTTCGAGCGCCATTTCAATCTCGCCCAACCAGCGCATGCAGTGCGCCAAACGCGCCGGGCCCAATCTGACTTGGCCCAGTTTATGACCACCGCCGCGCTCCCCCAGCAAGTTAGCCTTGGGAACGCGGACATCTTTATACAGAATCTCGCAGTGATTATGGCTGCCCGACATCGTCTCTATGTCGCGAACAAGTTCGAATCCTGGCGAGTCACAGTCAACGATAAAAGCGGAGTTGCGCGCCTGAGGAATCTCCGCGTCTGGGTCTGTGCGAGCAATCACAATGGCAAAGCTGGCGCCGCGTGCGCCGGACGTAAACCACTTATGCCCATTGATTACCCAGTCGTCTCCATCCTCAACCGCTGTCGTCTGGATGAGCGTTGGATCAGACCCTGCCACCTCTGGCTCCGTCATCGAAAAGCAAGAGCGAATGTCGCCTTCCAGTAGAGGGTTCAGATACTGCTCGCGCTGATACTCGGTGGCAAAATGATGCATGGTGTGCATATTGCCCTCATCCGGCGCGTGTCCGTTCATGATGTAGGGGCCATAAGGCACCTTCGCCGCTTCGGCAGACACAGCAGCTAGGGCCGTCACACCGAGGCCCATACCTCCCACTGACTGTGGCATATGAGGCAACCAGAATCCTTTTGCTTTAGCCTCCTGCCGCAGTTCCTTGATCAGATCAGACCAATCCTCTCGCTGAGCCTCCTTGTTAGCGCTTAATTGGTCATAGCGGGCTTTAACCGTATCGTGCAGGAAACCCCGAATAGTGATGCGCGCTTGTTCCACTTCGGGGCTGAACGTGAAGTCGATTGACATAGTGTTTGATGCTCCTGTGGCTCGGACGAAGAAACCAGTTTCTCCATCACCCGCTATTACGTTACTCGATTAAACACTATCGCACCACATACCAGCCTTGTGAGTGCTGAGTAAAATGCCTCATCAGAGCCTAGGGATACGTCACGGCAGGGAGGGACAGGTAAAACATCGAGCCGCGCTAGCTTTCATGCCCGGGGACACTGCCCTCATAGGACGTCTTTGAAATACTGTCGCCGTCAAATTTAATAGTTTTTTCAGGCACCAACTGCAGTATCACACGCAGCGGCGTGTCGAGGTGCTGGATAGCTGCCGCTACCGTGGGTGCAGGGTAGGGAGTGATAATTTCCGCCATCGCTGGATAGAACCAGTCCTTGGTCGCTTGATCATCGTGGATTATCACTCGGCCCTTGTAAGTTATTGTCTTACCCGGACCCATATCCGTGCCCATGCTAGAAATCACCACCGAGGCGCGAGGATCGCGACGCAGCGCTTTGATACGTGCGCGCTGACTGGTCGCAGTCAACCAGATCGCGCCATCATGAGCTACGTAATTCATAATCACACCCAGACCGTGGCCCTCTTTATTTGTCCACACGAAATTACATTCTATCTGCTTTTCAACCAATTCCTTCTCACGCTCATCACTCAGTGCATAGAGCGTAACGTCCTCATATCCCTGCATTGCGTCGTCTGACATTTTTTTAGCTCCTGTGATTTAAGACCGCCGATAAAATCGCTAGAAGCGCGGCAGGCTCCCGTTCTGTTGGCCACCGGCTAAATCAAGCACTTGACCATTGATGTAGCCTGAGCGCTTGCCATCGGCAAGAAATAAAGCGGCCTCAGCCATATCATCAAGATTGCCCATACGCCCACAGGGGGTTGCATCAAGATGACCCTGAATAACCGGTTGCATGGAAAAGAAGGCATCTGTCATATCTGTCTGAATCAAACCTGCGGCAATCGAATTAAATCGCACATTCTGATCACCATACTCTACGGCTGCCACCTTGATTGCGTAATCGATGCCCGCGCGCGCAGCGGAATACGCTGCCAGACCGGGGCCTGGAATGCGCGCGGTTAACGAAGAAATGGTTACGACAGAACCGCCATCGGTCATTGCCGCCGCCGCATAGCGAAAGAATAGCAGAGCGCCCACTACACTAATGTCAAGGGTCGGGCGAATATCCTCCGCAGTCAATTCAGCAATCACAACGCCTGAATGGATGCCGGCTGAAAATACCGCTATATCGACCTGTCCATACGTATCCGAAGCCACTTTAAACAGATTTTCAATATCCCCTTCATGATTGATATCACAGGCCACTGCTGTACCTTCCAGCTCCAATGCAAGCTGGTCGAGCGGCTCCTTGCGTCGCGCTGCAACCACTATATTTGCGCCTTGCTCAGCTAATCGCCGCGCAATTGCCGAGCCAAAATTTGCAGTGCCGGATGCACCAAGCACCACTGCTGTCTTGCCTGCCAATGTTGTCATACTCAATTACCCGTTTATTGATTATTTAGTAAAGTCATCAGAACTTGATAGCCTAGACTCTCAGCACAGCGATTTATCGCAAGTGTACTAATTCAGCGGCTCTTGCGTGCCACTACTGACCCTGCGCTATGATCTCCGTAATTTTTCGCCGCAACACATCCTTACGCACTTTCCCACTCGCGGTGCGCGGAAGGTCTGACACGATTTCGACATGCTGCGGTATTTTCTGCTTCGCCAATAGTGCAGCGTTCGCAAACTGCGCGACCTCCGTTGCGTCCAAATCACTATCATTCGATACAGGCACAATGTAAGCACACACGCCTTCGCCCAAACGCTCGTGGGGCATAGCAACAATCGCCACCTCGCGAATATCCGGGTGATCGTGTAAGACATCTTCGACTTCTTTCGCGCTGATATTTTCCCCGCCGCGGATAATGATATCTTTCTTCCGATCAGTAATCAGAATGGCATTATCAGGCGTGATATGGCCAATATCTCCTGTCAAAAAGAAGCCCTCGCTGTCGTGCGCCTGCGCGTTCTGCTCGGGATCAGCGTACCCAAGCATCATGCCAGCACCGCGCGCGGCAATCTCTCCATCTTGCCCATGCGGCAACGCCATGCCTTGATCATCCAATATTTTTACCTCGTAGGCATAAATAGCACCATCGGTTTCAGCAGCTAACTTTTGCTCCCCATCGCCGATAAAACCGAGCGTAATAATGGGCGCTTCCGTGCTGCCATACACACGAAAAGCGCGACAATTGTCTAAACCCTCACTGGCTTCGTCAATCACCTGTGGCGGCACTGCAGCGCCGCCGCAGGCAAACAACCGCATAGTCGGCAAACCGGTATTAGCACGCTTTGCAGCCGCCACTAGCTCCACCAGAAAAGGGGTTGCACCAACACTGGCAGTAGCGCCAACCGCATTAATAAATGCCACCGCAGCGTCCGCATCCCAGCGTGGCATCAGAGCCGATTTAACCGCTGTCACAAACGGGAGCACCATACCCGAGCCATAACCTGTAATATGCGTTACCGGAGAGGGCATCAACATCACATCGCGCTCATCCATATGCCAATAGTCCAGCGAATTTTGAATGACTCTGGTCAAGGTGTTGTGACTGTGCATAACCGCTTTCGGCGTTCCCGTGGTGCCTGATGTGTACAGAATAGCCTTGACTGAATTCGGATCAACAATAGGCAGTGTGTCCAGATCGATCTGAACATTCTCGACCAGATCCTCATAGCACAGCATGTCGTCGTACTTTTTTTCGGCTCTGACTGTGACGACATATTTAAGATCTGGTAACGCCGCGCGCAAAGACGCCAGCATAGACGGGAACTCCAAGCTGCGAACGCACTCTGGGATATAAATCAGTTTAGCCCCGACGTCTTTGAGTATGAAGCGCAGCTCGTGGTCGCGGTAAATCGGTATCACCGGATTAACGATTAGCCCCATTGCAGAGGCCGCGATATCAACCACCACAGACTCTCGCCAATTGGGCAGTTGAAAACTGATAACGTCCCCGGCTGTCATGCCAAGCTTCTGTAAACCGGTAACCAGACGTCTCGCCTCGTCAGCAATAGAAGCATAGGTAATCGAAGCCTCTCCCTCGAGGTAGATCGCCACTTCATCAGGCTGCTCCTGTGCTTTACGCCACGCGGCTTGAGCAATTGTCATATTGCCCCACAGTGGACCGTCTCGCTGTATGCGTTCAGCAGTCAAAGGATTTTTTATCAATGCATCAATCTCTTCGGTTTTTGGTAAGTAATAAAATGTCCTACAGCTCTGACAAGACGTGCCCGCCGTCAACAGTGACCGCTGAACCGGTCATCAGCGAACCCGCATCGGAGGCCAACAACAGCAGTGGGCCATTCAGTTCTATCAGGGTACCGGTGCGACGCTGCGGAATACGGAGAATAAGCGCCTGCCCCTCGTCCGTCTTGAACCACTCGCTATTCAAATCAGTGTTGAAATATCCTGGACACAGCGCATTCACGCGAATATTGTGCTGCGCCAACTCAAGTGCCGCCGTCTTGGTAAACTGGACGACGGCAGCCTTTGAGGCGGCATAATTTGTGAGGGCTTTTTGCACGCGCTCTGCGAGGATAGACGCGATATTAACAATACTACCGCCAACATCGGCTGCGATCATACGGCGAGCCGTCTCACGTGCAACATACGCCACTCCGGTCAAATTGGTATCAATCACATTGGTCCAATCATCATCACTGAGATCAAGCAACAACTTTGGAATAGTAATGCCAGCGTTGTTAATCACTATTGTGACAACGCCGAAAACGGCCTCGATCTCATCCAGAGCGGCAGAGATACTCGCACTGCTGGTAACATCCATAGTGACCGCTAGGGCCTCACCACCCCCCGCGAGAATCTTATCGGCTTCAGCCTGTATAAGGTCCGTGCGACGAGCAGCCAACACCACTTTAGCACCTGCCTGAGAAAGGACGGTTGCGAAGTGTCTGCCGAATCCGCTGGAAGCACCAGTGACAAGGGCAACTTTGCCCTCTAGGGAAAATGGCTGTAACAATTCGTTCATAGTAAGTGTCTCTAAATGATGCGCTCAGGCATTCAAGTACTTATCCAGCGTCTGGTGAAATTGACGGATACGCACTTCTTGATAGTTACCCAGAGAGACAGCGCCTTTCTTCGATGCCCTCAGACCTTTTTGAACCTGCGGAAGATTGACGCCATCCTGATTAAAAACATTGGACAGCCCCGCCCCCATAACCTCAGCAGCGCTGCTGAAAGGCTCATCTATGCCCAGACTAAAAGTCGGCGCATCATCTGGAGGCTCAGTGCCCTCGGGATAACGCGTGAGTAGAAAGATATCCATAATCGTGCTGTTTACATCGTCACCGTTGGGTCTCTGTCGATAGGTGATAACGGTGCCGTGACCGGCCCAGGGGGCAAAGTTGGGAAACAGAGAGTACAGAGTGGAGTCCATCAACTCAGACATCGTAGCGCGTCCGCTAAAATCTTCACCGGCCTGCTCGCTCGCGCCTGGCAAACTAATCTCAGCGAGTTTTTCCCGCGCAGTCTCGCCAGGCAATAGCTCAGGACGCTCCTCCATCCCAGCCAGTTTCATCATCGCGTCCATAGAATCCTGCTCGGTAAATTTAGCGGCATGCGTTGGATTGGGCACACCATAGGCAGTAATCGTACGGCTAACATGATCACCCCAAACATCATATTGAGAGTTGTCAATCGCCTGAAATGCCATCAATTGCGGGTGCGTGGCGATCGCATGATAAGACTCGATAAATGCCTCGACTACCACTTTCCAGTTAGCGCCAATGACTTTTTCAACATGCATAGAGACGTATCGCTGCTCATGCTTCCACTGATTCATGTGCGCCGGCAACACCTCCATGTATTCTTCGAGTTCGGGCGCTTCATCATCCATGTTGACAAATACCCACCCACCCCAGGTGGCTACTCGCACCTCAGGCAACTTGTTATCTTCTTTTGTTATGTGCGGAAAGTCCCATTGACAGGGCGCACTATCAAATTCACCGTCAAGCCTCCAGGTCCAACCATGGTAGGGGCAGCGCAAATTTTCGGAGTGTCCAGAACCACGTTTTAGTGCACGACCACGATGCAGACAGGAATTATAGAACCCTTTCAGCTGTCCGGATTCTGAACGTGTTAGCACAATGGAGTCGTTGACAATATCGTATACAAAGTAATCACCAGCGCGACTTAGACGACTTTCGCGGCAGGCCACCTGCCATGTTTTGCGCCAGACTTTTTCAACTTCTCGATCAAAAAAATCTTGCGAGGTATAACGCTCTACAGACAGATCCTCCGAGCCGAGATACTTATCTGTACTCTCGCGCAGAGCCGCAGGAACAGCCACCTTCTCTCGGTCAAGAAGATCCTGAAATGTCTCTGAAGGATCACGGGCAGCAATTTGTTCCGGCGTCAATTTAACTTTTTCATTCATGGGACAAACCTCTTTGCTGATGAGCTAACGCTGCAAAATAGTCACGGCACTGATACCAGGAGCGCCGTATACATGGGTATACGCTAATTTCGGGTTATCCGGCACCTGATGGCCGCCAGCCTGTCCGCGCAGTTGCAACACGTTTTCATAGACCTGCCTCAACCCAGAAGCGCCTATTGGCTCACCGTTGGCAAGACATCCACCATCGGTATTAATAGGCATGCTTCCACGGATGTGAGTCGCACCTTGCTGGATAAGCGATTCTTGTTCGCCATCTTCACAGAACCCATTTTCAGCCATGTGCATGATTTCTGCACCAACCTCAGTGTCCTGTAGCTGCATAATGTCCATGTCTTTCGGACCGACATCTGCCATTTCGAAAGCCGCTTTTGAGGCGTCTACAGTGGGCCCATCGACCTGCTGCAAGGCTTGGCTCGGCGCGAAGACCTCGAAAGAACCGAAACGCCGCGATTTCATAGTCGCCCCCTTTAAATATATCGGCACATCTGTATAGCGTTTGGCCTGATCTGCTCGGCAAAGAATGAGCGCGACGCCGCCCTCAGCGGGTGAGCAAAACATAAATTTAGTAAGAGGATTATTTACCATGGTGGAGTTGATAATCTCGTGAACACTAATGGGCTTAGTGCGCCATGCGTTCGGATTTTTGGAACCATTGATGAACGCTTTTTCTGACACCTTGGCTAAGGTGTCATGACTAATCGCATGATCGTGCATATATTTCTGAATTTTCATGGCAAAAAATTGCGTCGTCATCATCATGCCGACCTCGCCGTACCACTGCCCGATCCCAAGCTCCTTTGGGTCCGCATTGAAAGCTCCACGATCGTGCTTGTCAAAGCCAGCCACCATGCCGACATCATATTGGCCAGACTTAATCGCATTGTACGCAGAGATCAATGAACTGCCGCCGGTGGCACAGCCATTGGCAACGTTGATAAAAGGAATACCGGTCAACCCCAGCTCATTAACTAACGCATCAGCACTCCCTGCACTGGCACTTCCGCCAAAAGCGAACTGCATGTCACGCCACTCAACTCCAGCATCTTGCAATGCAAGACGCGCGGCATAAGCCCCCTGCTGCAGCCCAGTGCGAGCAGGGGTGCGACCGAAGGGGTGAATACCTATGCCAACTATTGCTACGTCCATGACTCTGTCTCTCGTTAGTTCCGTGGCTGCTAAAGTTTGCTGCGACTACTACACTGGTCTGAAAAAGAAGCTAATCACCTCATCACCATTGCTTTCGATACGATATGGCTCAAAAACAACCTCCATTTCCATGCCAATCTGCAACTTCTGCGGATCATTTTCTGTAAGACGTCCCTCCACCCTTACACCACCAGGCAACTCAAGATAACCTACACCATAAGGGATAAACGTCTCTTGAGTCTCATCACTTTTATACGGGCTTTTTGGCATGAACTGTTGCACGGTCCAAGTCCAGAGGGTTCCACGAGTTGGCAATTCTTCTATTTCAACGTCTTGCCAAGAACAGGCCATGCATGAACTAGCGACGGGAAACGCAGCAATGCCGCACCGCTTGCAGCGACTGGCCAGCAAAGCCGGTTTTGCGGCGGGCCAAGAGAATAAACCCTCTGCAATTGGTATTTGATTACTCATAATTTCCTCTCTGTTGCCTCGGCAGCGAACGGCATCTAGAGCCACTCTATAAAAGCATGGACGCAGGGTTCTCAAGAAAACCTTTAAGTGATTGCAAGAACTGTGCGGCTACAGCACCGTCAATGGCCCGGTGGTCGGCCGACAATGAAACGCGCATCACCGTTGCAGGCACAATACTGTCGCCACGCACGACAGGCTTTTTAACGCCCGCTGCCACCGCCAAGATCGCCGCCTGTGGCAGATTAATAATCGCGTCAAACTGATCGACGCCGAACATACCAAGGTTGGAAATACTGAAAGTCCCCCCCCTAAATTCATCTACGCCGAGTGTTCCAGACTGCGCACGACGCGCTAGGTCACTAGACGCGGCCGCGATTTGTGGCAGACCTTTGGCGCCGACATTTCTTATAACGGGTGTTATTAGTCCGCCTTTCACTGCGACCGCCATTGAAATATCGACCTGATCAAACTGCCGAATACAGTCTTCAGCATATTGCACGTTGACTTCGGGTACTTGCACTAAAGCACTACCACACGCTTTTATCACAAAATCATTGACAGATATTGTGTGCCCCAAGGTGCCGTTCATGTAAGCACGCTGCTGCAAGAGACTGTCGATCTCGACGTCCACGCTGACACGATAGTGTGGAACGGTTTGTTTGGATTCAGTCAGGCGTGCGGCAATCGTCTTGCGCATACCACTCAGTTTCTGCTCCCGGTAATATGCTACACCGGTCTCTGCGACTGCGGCCTTTTCAACATCTTCTTTACTGACTCGTCCCCGCTTACCTGTCGCCGTCACATCGTTCAAATTGATGTTTAAAGAGCGGGCCAGCCGTCTCGCTACGGGCGTCGATGCAATATGTGAGTCATCCTGTGTGGAGCGTTGCGATTGAGATGAAGGCGTGTGCTCCCCAGAGCGAGGCGTCGCCACCGCCTGTATTCCACCCGCTAGCTCTACATCACGCTTGGAAACACGGCCGTTGCGACCCGTCGCGGGCACGTTATTGAGGTTAATATTGTTCGCTCTAGCGATGCGTCGTGCAACGACAGAAGCACTGACGTCAGCATCATCAGGCCCTTGCGATAGAGCATTAGCAGATACTGGTGCGGCAGATGCTGTTGAATTATCACTGGCAACTGGCTGCCCCTGAGATGGCGATGCAGCAGGCGCTTTAGCATCCGCAGACTGAGCCAATGAGGCGCCGGATGCATCCGGCACGAACCTGGCCACAAAGTCATCAATCTGCGCTTCACTGGCGTCACCGGTGGCCACAACACCCATCAACATACCGACCTTTAAAGTCTCTCCGGCTTCACCAATTATCCTCACCAAAGTCCCTGCGATCTGACATTCAGCCGCGTTAACGATTTTTGATGTTTCGATATCGACTAGTTCATCACCGACCGCGAGTCTATCTCCAACCGACACACGCCACTCCGTGATCTCGCCCTCCTCCATCGACATTCCCCACTTAGGCACGGTGAGGGCGTGCAATGTACTCATCGCACATACCCCAATACAGCGCGCACCGCCGCTTCAATATCACTCTCTTGCGGCATCCAAGCATCTTCTAATGCCGGCGCGAAAGGGATAGGCGAATGCGCGGCAGTGACTTTAGTGATCGGAGCGCGAAGTGCGCCAAAGGCTTTTTCGGCAATGATACTAGAGATATCAGCCGCAATGCCGCAGCGCGGTGTCATCTCGTCCACAATCACTAGCCGACCAGTGACTTCAACGCTTTCGATAATAGATTCTTCATCGAGCGGGGATGTCGTGCGCGGATCAATTACATCACAGCTGATGCCCTCAGCGGCTAATCGATCAGCGACCGCAAGCGCTTTGTTTACTGTATTAGAGATGCCGACTATTGTGACGTCTGTCCCTTCTCTGAGGAAATTCGCTTCACCAAAGGAAATTGCATACATCTCATCAGGTACGTCGCAGCTTGTTTCGTAAAGAAATTTGTCTTCGACGAAGATCACGCAATCGTTGTCACGAATCGCCGTAATCAGTAGACCTTTTGCATCGTATGCATTCGTTGGGCATACCACCTTGAGACCCGGCACCATAGTAACCATCTGCGTCAAATTTTGAGAGTGCTGTGCACCGCCACGCAAGCCTGCTCCGGCCATAGTGCGCACCACCATGGGACATTGCGCTTTGCCACCAAACATATAACGAAATTTTGCAGCCTGATTATAGATTTGGTCGAAACACACGCCAAGAAAATCCATGAACATTAGTTCCGCAATGGGGCGTAATCCAGTTTGGGCAGCTCCTGCCGCTGCCCCCATGATGGCCGATTCTGTGATGGGCGTATCGATCACTCGGCTCTCGCCAAATTCGGGGAAAAGGCCTTTAGTGACGCCCATAACACCGCCGTAGGCATCACGTTCACCGTCACAGCCCGCGCCACCGGCAACATCTTCACCGATCACGATAACCGAACTATCCCGGCGCATCTCCTGTGCCATGGCTTCATTGATTGCCTGTCTGTACGTTTTTATTGGCATTACTTCTTCACTCCAGATTCTTTGGACGTTGTCGCGTTGTTCTCGGGCTGGGCCTCAATATGCAGAGCTATAGACATCAGTCAACAACTCCGACACATCAGGGCTTGATGCGGCCAGAGCCGTCGTTGCGGCCTCATCAATGTAGACAGCGACTTCCGCATCAATCGCCTTTAACTCTGCCTTGGTCGCCAACTTTTGCTTGATGCCGAGATCGCTGGCGATTTTCAGGCAGTCCAGCTCTTTCATCAGCCGCTTAACTTCTCCCTTACCACGATACTGCTGGGCATCGCCCTCAAAATGGCCGCGGAATCTGGTGATGCTAGCCTCGATAGCAATCGGGCCCTTACCGCTACGACAATGATCCACTGCTTTCTTACACGTTTTATATGTTTCAAAAATGTCTGCACCATCGACTTTTAAAGCGGGCATGCCGAACGCAGCTGCACGACTGGCAATATCTTTAGAACCGACTGCATAACCTGCTGCAGTCCCTTCGCCATAGCCATTATTTTCGAACAAAAAGATGGCAGGGACCTGCAACACTACCGCTAGATTCATCGCCTCAAAAGTGGTTCCTTGATTGGAACCTCCATCCCCAGTGAACGATACTCCGACACTACCCGTGCCAAGCGTTTTTGCTGATAAAGCTGCACCGACAATCAGTGGCGGACCACCCCCAACGATCGCATTAGCGCCCAACATGCCCTTTTCGACGGCGGCGATGTGCATCGAACCGCCTTTACCAGCGCAACTACCGCCCTGCTTGGCCATAATCTCTTTCATCATGTCGCCAACATCCCCGCCCTTGGCAATACAGTGACCGTGGCCACGATGAGTGCTCACGATGTAGTCGTCATCTGATAAATTCATGCACATGCCAGTAGCAATAGCTTCCTGACCTGCATACAGATGGAGGAAGCCGGGAATATTACCTTTACCGAATTCATCGCTCACGCGATATTCAAAATCACGAATCGTACGCATAGTGCGATAGGCTTGTAAAAACTGTTTTTTATCCAATGACATTGATCACTCCTGATACTTGCTTTGCATATTGATCTGCCTTCACCGTCAAATCTTCATCGAGATATTATGGCCTGTTATTATCACTTTAGTGTCAGACCCTGCATCCAGTTAGCATGAAACCCGTTAGGCACACGTCCTGGAATATGTATTTTTGCGACAGGACCACGCTCAAAATCACCGGCGCTAAGAATAGACAGAAATGCGCCTTCGTCTGGGTTGTGGACAAAAGACATCACCCAGCCGTCTTCTTCGAGTTCACTATCGGGGTTAGGCACATAGACCGGTTCGCTTGCATTTGCTTCGGAGCCAAACTCGTACAGCTCAACGTCTCCCGTTTCAAAATCGTAGCGTCCACTGCAATTATAGCCGTGCGCATCACCCCATTCTCGATTAGAGGACGCCGCAAAGCCGTAGCGATATTCTTTACCCATCTTGCGCTCGTCCACACGAGAGAACTCACAAAAAATATCTGAGAATTCCTCATCGGTCACCTTCTTAGTTTTCAGATCTAATGTCATGCGATGCATTCTGCGCGGCTGTTTTTCTGCTCCGCTTGCCTGTGCCTGCGCAAAAGGAATAGTGCGGATCCAGATATAATCAATGACCAGCTTGCCATCTCTCTCAAATCCGTTGCAAAAGTGCCAGCTAAAGAAGGGGTCCGTTTCAAATATCATTTGTGCTCCGTTACCATCGCGGGGGATAACAATGATCTTAGTACCTAGTTCAGGTTCCCACATGAAAGGATCTTCGCCCTTCATGGCTTTTTCCAAGCTATGGAACGCCGGCGCATAAAAAATTATCACGTAATTATCTGTAATCTGCAGATCATGAATGATGCCTTTGCGCTCAAACTGAACGGGAATTGCTTTAAGGTGCTTGCCGCTGGCATCAAAAATTTGAACGCAATAATTGGGGCTGTCCCAGCGCTGAGTACAGGATATCAATTGTCCCGTGTCGGGACACACCTTAGGGTGGGCAGTCAAAGCATCACCGGTCTTAAGAGCACCTCCATAATCGTACAGCCCAACAGTAGAAAGATCGTTATTGAGCAAGTGTGGAAAACCGCCCTCCCACATGGCAAACAGTTTTCCAGCATGATAAATCACGTTCGTATTTGCAGTATTACGCACTGGACTAGGCTCACCGCCAGCCTCTATCACTTCAGGTGGTACCTCAAGGAGCTTGCCAACACTGCCATAGATCGTGCGATTAAATTGTCGTTCTGTTTTCAGGTGGCTTGTTTCAACCCAGCGATTTTTATACTGAACCTCACCATCTTTGAAGTACACAGAATGAACCATGCCGTCGCCATCCAATGGATAGACATAATAGTTTGGCTGAAATGCGACATTGGCGCCGTCACGCATAAGCGCACCCGACAGATTAGCGGGCACTTGACCCTCCACCGTCAGTTCGTCTGCTCCGAAATCACGTTCTTTATCGACGGGCGCATAATTGCCCTGTAAATATTGATATGCAGTCAAATCCATCAGTTCACCTCGGGTGTCGTATCAGCAATCGTTATTAGGGTAGTAAGGTCATCGTTAATGGATAGTAGCAGTTCAAATCCTTTAAAAACAGTCTCGTTTGTTTCTTTTGTCGCTTACTGACGCTACAGTATCTTCCTGCCAATCTAAGAGGAACAAACGATGAATCCAATTGAAGATGAACTGGCGCTAAAAAACCTGATGGGGCGCTATACCGATGCGGTGAATCGCAGGGACGCTGACGCCTGGATCGCCACTTGGGCAGAGGATGGGGTCTGGAATCTGCTCGGTACTCCGGTGAGTGGACGCGACAACATCCTCACCCTTTGGCTACAGATG
>PKDD01000141.1 GCA_002862465.1 Haliea sp. | reverse complement strand
TTCCACCGGCTTGCGCGAAAACAAGTTTGGGCTAACGATTGAAGAGGCGCTACGGGTATACCAGCAGGCCGCACAATTAGACAACGTGCAAGTAGTTGGCTTGGATTGCCACATAGGCTCACAATTGACTGAAGTCAGTCCATTTATCGACACATTGCACCGCCTACTGGCACTAATTGACACGCTAGCTGAAATGGGAATTGCCATTCGCCATCTAGATCTTGGTGGCGGACTGGGCGTAAATTACCGCGACGAAAATCCGCCGTCTATCTCCGAGTACATTACTGCGATCAGAGAGGTCATGGGTGATCGTAATTTACAACTAATGTTTGAGCCGGGACGCTCTATTGCTGCCAATGCGGGTCTGTTGGTTATGAAGGTGGAGTATCTTAAATCTACACCTGATCATCACTTTGCATTGGTTGATACCGCGATGAACGATATGCTGCGACCAGCACTTTATGAGGCTTGGATGGACATTCAGCGTGTAGAGAAAAATGCAGAGGGACAGCATGCTCAATGGGATGTGGTTGGCCCCGTCTGTGAAACTGGAGATTTCCTCGGAAAAGATAGGGAACTAACGCTCGCTCAAGGTGACCTTCTAGCGATGTTTGGCGCAGGTGCTTACGGCTTTACCATGAGTTCCAACTACAACAGCCGCGGTCGCGCTCCAGAAATCATGGTGGACGCTGATCGCACACATCTGGTCCGAACTCGAGAAACGCTAGCGGATCTAATCCGTAGCGAGGCTATATTGCCAGCCCAAAGCGTCTCTGAATCATGAGACGACGAGCGTAAAATGCAATTAAACTTCACCAAAATGCACGGCGCCGGCAATGACTTCGTCGTGATTGATTTGATCAGCCAGAATTACACGCTACGCCCGCAAGACGTTCGCAGACTGGCGGACAGGCATTTTGGCGTGGGCTGCGATCAGGTGCTGGCAGTGGAAGCGCCAGACAATCCACAGGTGGATTTTCGTTACCGCATCTATAATGCAGACGGCAATGAGGTGCAGCAGTGCGGTAATGGCGCGCGTTGCTTCGCCATCTTCGTGCGCGAAAAGAAATTGACCCGTAAGCGAACGATAAGTGTAGAGACAGCCGCCGGCGTTATTGAACTGCGGGTACTCGGCAACCACGAAGTGGAAGTAGATATGGGTAGCCCAGAGTTCGAGCCGGAAAAGATTCCCTTCGCCGCCGCCACCAGACAGAACAGCTATACGCTGCTGGCAGACAATACAGAGCTGGAAATTGGCTCGGTCTCGATGGGGAATCCACATGCTGTATTGCGGGTTGAAAGCACCAGCACCAGTGAAATCGATCGCTTGGGCCCGCTTATTGAATCACATCCTGACTTTCCACAGCGCGTTAACGTCAGTTTCATGCAAATCGTTGCGAAAAATAAGATCAAATTGCGTGTCTATGAGCGCAGCGTTGGCGAAACTCTGGCCTGTGGGACTGGGGCCTGTGCGGCTGTTGTTTACGGTATTTTATGCGGCTGGCTGAGTGATTCCGTGACAGTAGCGTTGCCGGGAGGTAAGCTTTCAGTATCGTGGGCGGGAGAAGGCCAGCCGGTGATAATGACAGGCCCCACCGCGGTAGTGTTCGACGGAAGCATAAAAATCTGAACCCTCGTCAGCGAGGGACATTCAAGTTAGGAGAGCCAAGAATCATGGTAGCCAGCGAAGAAAAAAACTGTGACGCACCAAACGCAGACGGCGAAATCAATGACGAAACGGTGCGCGAATATCTGAAGAACCATGATGATTTCCTGCAGCGTTATCCCGATATGCTGGATTTTCTGCATGTTTCGCATGCATCAGGGAGCGCCGTATCGCTTGTGGAGAAACAGGTCAGCGTCATGCGAGAGCGCAGCATGGAATTACGCCAACGACTTACAGCTCTTTCCGCGAATGCAAAGGACAACGACGCTATATTTGAGCAAACTCGTGCCTTAGTGCTGAAGCTACTAGATGCCACTTCTGTCGAGGAACTTTACAGCGCCTTCATCATATCGATGGCTACTGATTTTAATGTCGAGTACGCAAGCATGATTCTATACGCCGACAACGACAGTAGTGAAGGATATCGAACCGCATCTCATGAGAGGATAAAAAAAGAGATCGGTGCCCTCTTCCGAGGTCACAAGCCCTTTTGTGGCACTCTAAGGACAGAAGAACTGCTATTTCTCTTTCCGGAGGGTGAAGGCGTCGGCTCGGCCGCTATCATGCCACTGGGATCTAGCGAGCAGCTCGGACTGATTGCCGTTGGGAGTTCGGACCCAAGCCGCTACGACAGCAAGACGGGTACACTCTTTCTGGCTCATATTTCCGAAGTTCTAGTGAAACTGATTCCAAGCCTATCCCATACAAAACAGTGAGCAGATCGTGATAGACAGTACCGCGCCGGATGCTACTCTGAATGAATCCGCTGAACGCTTTATCACTTATCTGCGAGACGTACGCAGACTTTCACCTCATACCATTGGCAATTATAAGCGCGACTTGTTATCACTGCAGCGTTACTGCGCAACAAACAATAAGGACGCCATGGAGACGCTGGTAGAGGCCGATATTCGCGCATGGGCAGGCCAACTACATCGTCGCGGTTTGGCCGGCGGCAGCATTCAGCGTAGCCTTTCCGCCACCCGCTCCTATTACCACTTTCTTGGGCGTGAAAACGGCATACTGCGCAATCCGGCAACGAGCGTGCAGGCGCCGCGCAAGCCGCGTAAACTACCCAAAACGCTGGATGCTGACCAGGTAGACAAGTATCTGGTCTTCGACTCAGACACAGCGATCGCCCGTCGCGACAGCGCGATAGCGGAATTGTTTTACTCCTCGGGGCTGCGCTTGGCAGAATTAGCCTCGGTGAATGTCAATGACCTAGACTCACAAACCAAGCTGCTAACCATAACCGGCAAGGGTAGAAAAACGCGGACCGTCCCGATCGGCGCAACAGCACTGCAGGCGATCGCGCGCTGGCTGGAAGTCCGTCCACCGGACTGTGTTGGAACAGTTGACTCTGGTGCTCTATTTACCAGCAACCGAGGCCGCCGCGTAAGCGTGCGCAATATTCAGGCACGATTGAAGCTTCAGGGTCGCAAGTCTGGCATGCACCAAGATATACATCCTCATATGTTGCGCCACTCGTTCGCCAGTCACATGCTGGAATCCAGCGGCGACCTGCGTGCCGTCCAAGAACTACTAGGCCATGCAAACATTTCCACCACACAGATTTATACTCATCTCGACTTTCAACACCTCGCCAAGGTGTACGACGCATCACATCCTCGCGCCAAACGTCGCAGCGAAGACTAGGATGACCATTTCTGTTATCACCTTTGACCTAGATAACACATTGTGGGATGTGGAACCTTCGCTGATCAAAGCGGAACAAATACAACAACAGTGGCTACTGCAACACCGACCCGGTGCAGTAGCTGCTTTCGATCATGAGGCTCTCTTAGAGTTTAAAAAATCTGTCTGGAGGCGCCACCCTGAGCTAGCGCACCACGTCAGCCAAATGCGCACTCAAATGCTCTATGAACTGCAGATTGCCGGGGGTTACTCTGAAGAAGAGGCTGTGAGCGGCGCACGACAAGCATTTGAAGTGTTTTTAGGCGCGCGACAAAAGGTCGAGCTTTACGAGGAGGCCTTGGATGTCCTGAAACTACTGGCGCAACGCTATACCGTAGGCGCCCTGACTAATGGAAATGCTGATATCTACAAGACCGATGCTGGCGACTATTTTGATTTCGCGTTTTCTGCAGAGGATATAGGTACCAGTAAGCCTCATCCCGCTATGTTCCAAGCAGCTCTAAAAAAAACGGGGACTGCTGCTGAGCAAATTATTCACGTGGGGGATGATCCTGAACATGACATCCGAGGAGCCCACAACATGGGTATGCACACGGTGTGGGTGAATATCCGGCAAAAACCTTGGCTTGATGGGGCTCGGCCCGACCGCGAAATTGTGAATTTACGGCAATTACCCGCAGCCATAGATCACATTGCTGACGGCCGCTAGGATCGCCGAGCGCCGCCGTTAGCCCTTGAGAATCTTGCTCTTGGTTCGCTTATACTCACTTTCGGTTATCACGCCCTGATCGAGAGCCTTCTTCAAATCGAGTAACTGCTGCCCCTGGGTTCCCGTAGTCTCAACCTTGGTGGTGGTGGATCCGCCCCCGCATGCCGACAAACCCATGGTAAGCACTAAAATGCTGGACGCAATAATTAACTTTTTATACATTTTAAATTTTCCTCAAAATTTACTTATTAGACTGAGTAATTACTCTATCAGAATAAGAATAACATGCGGAACTGAAATAAACGCCTCAAGTATAGCGCAGTCTCACGAGGATACAAAAAAGGGGGCCCGAAGACCCCCTAAAAACGGGTCGCAAAATGCACCCGCAAGGACTACCGTGGTCATTAGCGGCCGCTGCCGCTAGCCCCAACAAATTCAGGGTAAGCTTCCATGCCGCACTGCGACATATCTACGCCTTCATATTCTTCCTGTTCGCTGACACGAATACCCATGACTGCTTTTAGGATAGCCCACACTATGAAGCTGGTAACAAAGACCCAGACAAAGATCGTCAAGGCACCGATGAGTTGCCCACTAAATGATGCATTTTCGCCGTTGGTAATTGGAACTAACAGCAGACCCAACAGACCAACCACACCGTGCACTGAAATCGCACCGACAGGATCATCAATCTTGAGCTTATCCAGCGTAACTATGGCAAACACCACCAACACACCACCCAAGACTCCAAATAATGTAGCCTGCAAAGCGGTGGGGGTAGATGGCTCAGCGGTAATAGCGACTAGACCGGCCAGCGCGCCGTTGAGCGCCATCGTGAGGTCTGCTTTTCCAAAAATAATCCGAGCTAAAATCATCGCGCCGATCAGACCGCCTGCTGCTGATGCATTGGTATTCATGAAGACCACTGCAACAGCATTAGCACTGTCGACGCTCGCGGTTGCCAAAACAGAGCCACCATTGAAGCCGAACCAGCCCATCCACAGAATAAAAGTTCCTAACGTTGCCATCGGCATATTAGCACCTGGGATAGGTTTCACCGAGCCATCCGCGGCGTATTTGCCTTTCCGTGCACCCAGCAGAAGTACACCAGCGAGGGCGGCGGACGCTCCCGCCATGTGCACAATGCCAGATCCGGCAAAGTCAGAGAAACCAAGATCAGCCAGTGTATACAAGCCGAAAACTGATTGCCCGCCCCAAGTCCATGAGCCCTCCATCGGGTAGATGAAGCCCGACATGACAATGGCGAAAGCAAGAAATGCCCATAATTTCATGCGCTCCGCTACAGCTCCCGACACGATAGACATTGCGGTAGCGACAAACACTACCTGAAAGAAAAAGTCAGCAGAGGGTGCATAAGTGGCGGGCTCTTCTGCACCCGTCACGCCGTTAGACTCGATGCCACTCAAAAACATAGAAAAGTCACCACCCCCGTACATAATCGCGTAACCGCAGATCATGTACATAGTGCATGCCACTGCATACAGTGAGATGTTCTTTAGTAGAATCTCTGTCGTGTTCTTGGAGCGGACTAGGCCTGCCTCAAGCATAGCGAAACCTGCTGCCATCCACATTACTAGCGCACCACAGATTAAGAAGTAAAAAGTATCTAAGGCGTACTGTAGTTCGAAAATATTTTGTTCCATGGGTATAACCCCTCCACTAACGGTCGTTTAGGAATAGTGTTAGATAGCGTCTTCGCCGTTCTCGCCGGTACGAATACGTATCACTTGCTCCAGATCGGAGACGAATACTTTACCGTCACCAATCTTGCCTGTATTAGCAGCACTGGTAATGGCTTCAATGGTTTGATCGACAGCGCCGTCAGGGACGGCTATATCAATCTTTATTTTCGGTAGAAAATCGACAACGTACTCAGCACCCCGATAGAGTTCCGTGTGGCCCTTCTGACGACCGAAACCTTTGACCTCGGTGACGGTAATACCTTGTACGCCAATCTCTGACAGGGCCTCGCGCACGTCGTCTAGTTTGAATGGCTTAACAATAGCTGTGATTAGTTTCATACATATCTCCAGAGTGATAGCCGACACCTTTTCAGGGTCGGCGCAATGCTGTTACAAGCTTTTACTGATGCTAAAAACGGCAGTATCATCGCAAATGCTAGAGTCGAAGCAGTCTACATCGTCCAGATCTGTCCCAACCCATGCCACTGATAGATCAACACCTTTAAACGTATAGCCGACGGTGACCGAATAGTCGGTGTAGGTGTCCTCATCCGTGGCAAAGAAACCCGATTTATCAAAATCGTTATAGCCAACATGTAACGCCAAAGAAAAATCCTCTGCGATCGTCATGCTATAGTCGCCCGTGTAGTAAACGTATTTACCCGTCTCAGCATAAAAATCGTTGGAGTAAATAACTCCGACCGATAGATCCTTCCATGAACCTGTCGCGTGAATTTCTTGGTAGTCGCCACTGGGGTTTACGGTGTCGCCAGGATACTGGTAGTACATATAACCAACATCAGCGCTGAAATCGCTATCAGCGATAGGTCCACCCCAACCCGCATAGTAGTCAATCTCCATCGTTCCAAAGCTACCACTGCCATCAGTGACATCACCGAAGTCAACAGATGAAGCCCATGTCCCTATATAAAAACCAGAATCAAATGTCGCATCCAATCCACCCTGAACGGCCGCATCTTGATTCGACTGGGAGATACCTCGAAAGCGGTAGTCAGAGACTAAAGCGATGTTGCCACTGATATCAAAAGCGTGTACTGGCGTTGTGGCCATACCAACCAAAAGGGCCGAAGTCACTGCTGCTGTTCCTAGTATTTTGTTTTTCATGCTGCTTGCTCCTAAAATTGCACATTAGATTACAGGCTGTGGTGAGGCTTCAGAGGGCTGTGAGCCTTTCCATCAGTTTCCCATGTGGAAATAGCAGGAGCCGTGCCAAAAAATATATTTTTTATATATTTCAATCATATATGGAATATATTCACAGAATACGCACTCATTTAAGCCAGTGATGAGGCAACATTATTGTGCGGCGCACCGATATGGTGCGCACTTATGCACTGTGCCCAATCAACAAAATGATCTAGACTTTCGCAGGGTAACAATGACATGTAACGGTATGCTTATGGCACTAAAAACACCTCCACCCCCTTGGGAAATCTTGCAGCAGGTCAGCGAACTGGTGGGCGCTAGTGGCGTCAAGGGCGATGTAGATAAAAGCCTGCGCGCATTGGCACAATCTGCGGTGTCTAAACTCGATATGGTGAGTCGCGATGAGTTTGACGCCCAGACTGAAATACTTCAGCGCACTCGTGCACGCGTGGTTTTGCTAGAGGCAACATTGGCAGCGATGACACAGGATCTGGAACAACGAAGCGACGAGTGAACAGCGAGGTCCAGCCAACCCGCAGGATCGCGAACAGCAGCAACGACAAGCTCAAGGAAGAGCCATGGAACTGTCTTTTATTTATAGTCGTGCTCTATCTGGCATTGATGCCCCTCTCGTAAAAGTAGAGACACATTTATCCAACGGACTACCGGCCTTCAACATCGTAGGTTTGCCAGAGATAGCCGTACGCGAAAGCAAAGACCGGGTCCGCAGTGCTATACTTAATTCCCACTTCGCCTTCCCGGATCGCCGCATCACTGTAAATCTCGCTCCAGCAGATTTACCTAAGGAGGGCGGACGTTTTGACCTGCCAATCGCATTGGGGATTCTCAGTGCGTCGGGGCAAGTAGCACAGGACCGCCTTGCACAACATGAATTTCTCGCAGAATTAGCTCTAGATGGTAGTCTGAGGGCAGTTCCGGGCGTGATTGCCGCCGCCATCGCGGCGAGCAGCGAAAGTCGCCAGTTGGTCGTTGCCGCCGCATGCGCTCCAACTGCTGCAATCATTCCCGACAGCAAAGTAATTGCAGCACCCGATATTCTTGCGCTCTGCGCGCACCTGAACGGCAGTGAGAACATCACAGCAGCACAAGCCGGACTCGCCGCTATGGCACAAGAACACCCAGATTTATGTGACGTGGTAGGCCAGGAAGGTGCCCGACGCGCACTGGAAATAGCCGCTGGAGGTGGTCATAATCTCCTGCTTTGGGGTCCTCCAGGGACCGGAAAAACACTGCTTGCCAGTCGCCTACCTGGGATACTGCCGCCACCTACTCCGCGTGAGGCTCTGCTTGGACTGGCGTTACGCGATATTTACAACCCTTTTACTGAGGGCGACTTGGTTTTTCAGCGACCGTTTCGCAATCCACACCACAGTGCGAGCGCTGCCGCGCTGGTCGGCGGCGGCAGCAAGCCGCTGCCGGGGGAAATTTCCCTTGCTCACGGCGGCGTGCTGTTTTTAGACGAGCTACCAGAATTTAGCCGCCACTGCCTCGAAGTTCTCAGGGAGCCGATGGAATCCGGTGAGATCACGCTGGCGCGGGCGAGTCACAGAATCACCTACCCCGCCCAATTTCAGTTAGTCGCCGCGATGAACCCCTGCCCCTGCGGCTACCTCGGAGACTCCGATCGAGCTTGCCACTGCACACCGGAACAAATCCAGCGCTACCGATCACGTGTGTCAGGGCCGCTATTGGACCGCATCGATCTCCACGTTCAAGTCAGCCGGTTAACGCCTGAACAATTATTGACCCCGGCCACGGTCGGCGAGCCCTCCAGTGTCGTCCAAGAACGCGTCCATCGTTGCCGGACAGTGCAGGAAGCGCGCCAAGGGAAACCTAATTCGCAACTCCCACCCGACAAGTTAGCAAACATTTGCTCACTGGGAGAGGAAGAAAATAAGCGCCTAATAGCGGCCGCAACAAGAATGCACTTATCTGCAAGAGGGTTACATAGAACACTGCGGGTAGCGCGCACACTGGCTGATCTCGAACAGTGCAAATCCATTGGTATGACACATATTGCCGAGGCCCTTGCTTACCGCTACTAAAGGACCTGGCAAAATAAGCGTGGCTGCGCCTGATCGCTCGCTGCAGCTTCACCCGAAGACTTCAATTTGAGCATCACTGAAACCTGATCTGAGGTTATCTGTGCTGCACCCCAACCGGTTTTTTGAAACCGACAAGGAGTTGCACATCCCCCTAGCTCAATAGCGAGTAAGGCAATTTGACAACCTCGGGCTCAAAGCGAAAGCAATTCCAAAGCTCCAGTGCCTGTCCTTCAGGCGAAAACCTTACCCTGCGCCGCCATGTCCAACAATAATTGAGGCGGCGCAAAAGCAGGCCCGTACTTCGCTCGCAAATCCTGCGCTCTCTCGGCAAAGGCCTGCAGTCCATAGGCATTTACACATTGAAACACGCCACCGGTATGGGGCGGAAAACCAATACCCATAATGGAGCCAATATTGCCGTCGACAACGCTCGTCATCACACCCTCCTCCATAATACGAATAGCCTCTAACACTTGCGGGAACAGCAGGCGATCTTTGATATCCTGATAGGGAATATCCGTATACCCATTTGGGGCAAAAACATCTTTCAGGCCAGCCCAAGTGGCGATTTTCTTACCCTTATCATCGTAATCGTAAAAGCCGCCTCCCTTGTTTTGGCCCTTGCGACCGATGTCCTCAAACATAATACGAATCACCTCAACCTGTGGCCCCGTTGCAGGCTCCTCACCAGCAGCGACTGCGTCTGCCTGAGTTTGCTTCATTGCATGGTAGGCGGTCTCGATAGAAATGTTATCCAGTGTTTCAAGCGGGCCCATCGGCGAGCCATTAAAGGCCGCAGCATTTTCGATAAGCGCCGGATTAACGCCCTCTGCAAGCATCATTTGGCCTTGGGTGATGGTTTGTCCGATGACACGCGTGGTGAAAAATCCCGGAGAGTCCCTCACCACGATAGGCTTCTTCCCCAACTTTTGAGTTAGGTCAAACGCCTTTGCAAGCGTTTCATCTGAAGTTTTATCACCGACGATAATCTCGACCAACGGCATTCTCTCTGCCGGAGAGAAGAAATGCATACCAATAAAGTTTTCAGGGCGTTGTGATGCCTGCGCCAGTTCGGTAATGGGCAGCGCTGAGGTATTGGTGGCAAATACCACTGACTCAGCTAACACCGCTTCAGTCTCTCTAGTGACTAAAGCCTTCACTGCGCGGTCCTCAAACACGGCCTCGATCACTAGGTCACAATCGGCAAGATCATTCACCTCTGCCGTAGGCTGGATTCGTGCCAGCAGCGTCTTCGATCCGGCCTTATCAATACTGCGGATTTTTTCGCAAACAGCGGCGGCATACGCCTTGCCCTTCTCCGCATTCTCAAGGGTAAGGTCTTTTAATATGACGTCGATACCTACCTTCGCTGCATTGAAAGCAATACCTGCACCCATCACCCCCGCACCCAGTATGCCGAGTTTTTTCACCGCAGTTTTTGCAACCCCGTCAGGGCGCGATGCGCCTGCATCCATCTGGTTCATTTGCACGAAGAACGTCGTCATCATATTGCGCGCGACCTGATCCAACAACAAACGCTGGAAATAACGCGCCTCTATAGTGTGCGCCGTGTCATAGTCGACTCGGGCAGAATCTATAACGGCAGCCATAATAACCTGCTGTGCGGGCATATTGCCTTTGGTTTGAACCATGACATTTACTGGGCCGAAATAGGTCAATGCTTGCGTCGCGGGATCGCCGGGCGCTCCACCAGGAATGCTATAGCTGGATCGCTCCCAAGGCTGCTGTGCATCGGGGTTAGACTTTATCCATGCCTTGGCTTTCTTCGCCATTTCTTCTTCGCTAGTAGCCAACTCATGCACCAAGCCTTTTTCAACGGCCTGCCCTGCGTCCAGTCGCTTGCCTTGAGAAATCAAGGTCACGGCATCCTGCATGCCCAGCAAACGCACCATGCGCACTATGCCACCGGCACCGGGCATCAGGCCGAGCATGGCTTCAGGCAAACCAATCTGCACCTGCTTGTCATCTACGGCAAGACGATAATGACACGCAAGAGCGATTTCAAAACCACCGCCCAGGGCTGCACCGTTGATACCCACTGCAATCGGCACACCCAGCGCTTCTAGTCTGCGCAAGGGTGCCTTGGCGGCGATAATGCCATCAAGCATGCGCTTGCGCTCGGCATCGTTCGGATGCAGATCCATCTCCAGCATCAACGAAATGTCACCTCCAGCAAAAAATTGGCCAGGCTTACCACTGCGGATGTATACACCGGTGATCTCCTCTTGCTGTGCCTCCAGTTCATCCAACGCCTTAGGCATAGCCGCGGCATATTCATCGCCCATGACGTTTACAGACTTGCCGTCTTGATCAAAAATCAGTTCCACGATGCCATCTGCATCTTTTTCTAGTCGTATATAACTCATTAGCTGTTCACTCCGATGTGCCTGAGGTCGCTCTCTATTCAAACGCGCTCGATAATCGTGGCGATACCAATACCGCCACCGGCGCAGAGCGTTACCAGCGCTGTAGTGAGGTCGCGACGCTCGAGTTCATCCAGCACGGTTCCCAGAATTATGGCGCCGGTGGCACCGATAGGATGGCCCATTGCAATGGCCCCACCGTTGACGTTGATTTTGTCATCCACTACGCCCATTTCCCGCTGAAACCGCAACACCACAGAGGCAAATGCCTCATTTAGTTCAAATAGGTCAATATCATCGACTGACATGTTGGCCTGTTGCAGTGCTTTTTGTGCCGCTGGAACTGGTCCAGCCAGCATAAGGGTAGGCTCGGTTCCGGTTAGGGCGCACGCCACTATGCGTGCACGCGGCTTCAGTCCCTGATCAGTTCCGGCCTGCCGATTACCCAACAGCACAAGGGCCGCACCGTCGACCACACCGGAAGAATTACCCGGGGTGTGAATGCATTCAACGCGCTCTATCTGAGGATACTTAAATTTCAGTAAGTCTCCGTGACCATAGTCATTGAACATGGTGAAGGAGGGATTCAGCTTCGCCAGACCCTCTGTTGTCGTTGGACGAATCAGTTCGTCATGCGCAAGCACAACCACCCCATTTAGATCTTTCACAGGCACCAATGATTTGTCAAAATAGCCATGGTCGCGGGCGTGCGCGGCGCGCGATTGAGACTGACACGCATACCGGTCCACGTCATCGCGGCCGAAGCCGTCGAGGCCCGCCATCAAGTCGGCGCCCAGCCCCTGTGAAATGCCATAGCTGCTCATTGCCACCCAGGCATCACCAGCAGCAGCGCCACTGGCACCGATGCCGAGACGCGACATGCTCTCCACGCCCCCCGCTGCACCCATGGACTCCATGCCAGACATAATCTTCATCGCTATAGTATTAACGGCATCCAGGCCGCCCGCACAATAGCGATGCAGCTGCGCGCCTACTGTCACATCATCCCAACTGGAGTAGACCAAGGCGGTCTTGGCTATATTCTGCCCCTGCTCGTTTACTGGCTCACCCGTCGCTATAATTACATCCTCAACCGCAGTGGTATCCAGTTCATGCCGCGTCTTCATCTCCTCCAACAAATTGGTCAGCAGATCAATGGGCTTCACTTCGTAGAGGCCTCCGCCAGGCTTACCCTTGCCCCGGGGGGTACGAATCGCATCGTAGATGAAAGCGTCGTTACTCATGCAAAACCTCGCGTGTTCGTTCTCTAGGCGCAGACAAAAGCCTCCGCACCAATGACCTTGAGGCTGCAAACATACCTGATAAACCCCTGTCTTCAAGGCATACCGCGGAATTTCGAGCAGGCGTACGACCAATTGAACTAAAAAAGCGCATGTATGTGCTAATCGGCCGCAGAGCAATGACTTTTTTCCTTTTTAATTCGCGCGCAGGGCATTTTTCTTTTTACTTTGCCGTTAAAAAAATCGAGAATCATCTTCCGTATTTTCTATACAGAGTAGCCTGAGGAATCCCATGTTTCATATTAACCAATACTTTGACGGCAAGGTCGCTTCCATCGCCTTTCAGACCGCAACACTTCCGGCGTCTGTTGGCGTAATGGCCGCTGGAGAGTTCGAATTTGGCACCACTCAAAAAGAAACCATGACCGTCATCAGCGGTGCTCTGACCGTGATGCTACCCGGCACAGAGGACTGGACAACCTACAAAGCAGGAGAGCACTTTAACGTCAACGCTAACGAAACGTTCCGCGTCAAAGTGGCAACAGAGACGGCCTATTTGTGCACGTATGAATAAAATCGCTTCTGGAGTGCCAGCGTATTCACGAGGAGATACCCTGACATGAGTCAGTCTTCTGTCATTGAACGGCTCAATGCACACCGCCCCAGGTTTGTTGAGATGCTAGGCGGCACAATTGTGGCTGTCGATCAGCAGGAACGAAGCTGCAGCTTTGAATTCATGATCAGTACAGACTTTTGCCATTCTATCGACGTGGTGCAGGGCGGGTTTATCACTGTTATGCTGGACGCCGCCATGAGTCATGCTGTCTTTGCATCAGGCGAAGATATAAGCGGGCTATCATCCCTCGACATCAACACAACTTACTTGGAACCCACTCGAGCAGGGTGCCTGCGGGCGGTAGGAAAAATTGTCAAATGTAGCTACAAGACAGCATTTTTAGAAGGTCGGCTCTACAACAGCGACGGACTTCTCACCGCCACGGCCAGTTCCGTTGCAAAAGTAGTCAGGAGCCGATAACCGCGTGCCACAACTGAACCTACGACAGCGCGAGGCTGTGCGCTATATCGACGGCCCCCTGCTGGTTCTCGCCGGTGCTGGCAGTGGTAAAACCAGTGTTATCACCCAAAAGATTGCCTACTTGATAGAGACCTGCGGCATCAAGGCGGATCACGTTGCGGCCGTGACCTTTACCAATAAAGCGGCACGGGAGATGAAGGAACGGATAGGTAAGCTGTTGCACGGCAATACAGCGGAAGGACTCACGGTCAGCACATTTCACCAATTAGGTTTAAAGATCATCCGCACAGAGCGCAGAGCTTTGGGGCTTAAATCAGGATTTTCCATCTTCGATGGGGAGGACACACGCACCCTGATACGCGATCTGTTGATTCAGGAGCATGGTGCAGCGGGCGATCAGGCGAACACTATTGCGCAACATATCTCCAACTGGAAGAATGATCGGGTGTTGCCGGAGCAGGCTCTAGCGACCGCAGCCAGCCCAGCGGAAATACTCTGCGCGCAAGCCTACCTGCGCTACAAACGTGCACTGAAAGCCTACAATGCTCTTGATTTTGACGACTTGATCCTGCTGCCGACCATACTCTTTGAGCACTCTTCCGATATTCTAGAGAAATGGCAGAACCATATTCACTACCTGTTGATCGATGAGTATCAAGACACTAACGCCAGCCAGTATCTGCTGGTAAAACAGCTGATTGGCCTTGGCAGTGGACTCACCGTGGTGGGAGATGATGACCAATCCATCTATGCCTGGCGCGGCGCGCGACCAGAAAACCTAGTGCAACTGCAAGCGGATTTCCCTGGCCTAAAGGTTGTCAAGCTGGAGCAAAACTACCGCTCTACGGCACGCATACTCAAGGCTGCCAATACATTGATCGCCAACAATGCTCACGTATTCGACAAACAACTATGGAGTGAACTAGGCTACGGTGAACCTATTCGCATTATTCGCTGCAGTGACGAACAACATGAAGCGGACCAAGTCGTTGCAGAAATTCTCGACCATAAGTTACGCAAACGCACACGTTTTGGCGACTATGCAGTCCTTTATCGCGGCAACCACCAGTCACGCTTGCTGGAGTTGGCACTGCAACAGCAACAGGTACCCTATCATCTCAGCGGGGGTACGTCGTTCTTTGCCCGTAACGAGGTAAAGGACATCATGGCGTATCTGCGACTTATTATGAACGAGAACGACGACACTGCTTTTTTACGTATTGCTAACGTCCCTCGGCGTAAGCTGGGTACTTCGACACTTGAAGCGCTGGGCAATTTTGCGCTCGCTAATCGCTGCAGCCTGAATCAGGCCTGCAGCCGGATTGATTCGATGCAGGTATCAGATGTCGGACTCAAGCGCCTGCGCGAGTTTCGGCAGTGGATGGACGGAGTGCGTCGCAGCTGTGATGGTAATGACAGCGTCTCAGGCGTCCGCCAAATGATACGAGACATTGACTATGAGGGTTGGCTGGACCAAATCAGCTCCAGTGAAGAGGTAGCAAAGCGGCGTATGGGTAATATCCAATTTTTGATTAACGGCTTGCAGCGGGTTATGTCAAACGAACAGGTTGCGTTGGACGAGGCGATCTCCCGCCTGGTGCTGCGGGACCTGCTGGAGCAGCAGGACGAAGAGGAAAAGGGGCCAGAGAGTGTGCAGTTAATGACGCTGCACGCCGCCAAGGGCTTGGAGTTCCCGCACGTCTACATTATCGGCATGGAGGAAAATATACTGCCCCACCGAGCGAGTATCGAAGAAGATACCATTCAGGAGGAGCGGCGCTTGGCCTATGTTGGAGTTACTCGGGCACAGCAGACTCTGAATATCACGATGGCCTTAAAACGTCGCCAGTTTGGAGCAACCATCAACTGCGAACCCAGCCGTTTTATCGAAGAACTGCCGCAAGAGGACCTGCAATGGCAGGGCCGCGGTCAGGACACTCAAGAGGCAAATGAAGAGAGAGGTCAGGAGACGTTGGCCGGGTTGAAAAACCTATTCGCTTAGGCAAAGAGTTTTTTACTGGCTACCAGCGACCATATAGTCAACAGCAGCATAAACTTCATCATCAGAGCAACTCATACACCCGCCTTTGGCAATCATGCCAGTACCAGGAACACCACCAACGCCGGTTGCGTAGAGAGCTGGCATGCCCTTAGCGATTCGACCACTCCAAGCCACAGCGTCACCATATTTGGGAGCACCTGCGGCACCAGTGCTATGGCAGGCCATGCAGGCTGCATTATAAACGTCTTCTCCCGTGCGTGGTTCCGCACTTACCACCGTGGCGGGAGCAGCGGCACAAGTAATGTCACCCGCCACACAGGATTCGCCCACTGGCTTGATCCGTTCGACAATGGCGTCACGCTGGGCATTAGTCAACTCTAGCGCAACGGCGCTAGTAGCCAGCAGGACGGCTAAAAAACTTAAAGCTAAACGATTAATCACAACGCATTCCTCGGTTCATGTCGCGCGCATTATAGCCAAATATACGGGACGATAAAACGTGATGATTAAAACTATTGTTCGAGACTAAAAATCGCGACACACTATCACCGCTGTTGCTGGGGTCTCTATTTGGGCTTGCCGCTACTTACGCTGAATCAGAAAAGGTCAAAAATGAAACTTTATACCTACGATCCCGCCCCCAACCCGCGCCGCCTCAGCCTATTTCTCAAGCTCAAAGGCATTGAAATCGACACCCAGCAGATCGATATGATGACAGCTGAGCAGTTGGACGATGGTTACCGGCAGATCAATCCAACATGCACCTTGCCAGCGTTAACACTGGACGACGGCACATTGCTAACAGAAGTGATTGGCATGTTCTCTTATATAGAAGAACTTCATCCCGAGCGACCGCTGATGGGCAGCACGCCACTGGAGCGAGCTCAGGCCATAAGCTGGTGCCACAGGCTCTTTCAAGGTCTGATGGTCCCTATTGCCAGCGCGCTGCGCAATAGGGGTAAACATTTTCGCAATCGAGCGCTCCCAGGGCCGTTAGATACCCCCCAAATACCTGAACTGGCCGAACGCGGCCTAATGCAGATCCACCACATTCTGCCGCAACTGAACGCGCATTTGGCCACATCAACGTGGCTTGCAGGTGACAACTTTACCATTGCTGATATTGACCTTCTGGTAATGATCGATTTTCTTGCGTGGATAAAAGAGTCCATTCCCGATACCTGTCCACAGTTGCAAGCGTGGCACCAGCGCGCGACTGTACGGACAACCTGACGCCTGCGGCGCGCTGCCAATAGACCTGAAATGATGCAGCATGTCGCGGCCCTTTGCGCTATAACGGAGAGGGTCTTCGGAGGGCACGATGTATGCTGCGTCGGCGCATTGCTAGAAGCAAACAATGGCGCAGCCGGCCACTGTTATGCAGTGCGCTTCTGATCTTGATATCCGGTTGTCAGCCGCTAGGGCTTGATACACCGTTTGCAGCCCACGTTGGCGAGACAGCTCCTGGCCCGTCGGCTGCCTTCCCCGGCGCACCTCCGAAGCCACCGATCGTTGTCGACTTACAGCTGCATGTTCCCTTGAAGACTCTCGACACGCTCAACCTAGTAGGTCTCAGTCGGTGCGCTGTGCAAACCACCGTTGGTAAGCATCGCAGCAGCCTCGGGCGATATGCAAAACCATCGCAGCGACTGCTAATAGAACTGGAATATCTGCGGCTGGCGCCAGCGTGTATTAACCTGCTGCGCGAGAACCACAGCATTCTATCGCGCTCCCTTAATGCAATCTGGCGCCATAAACGACAGCAACTACCCGCCCTGATCTTCAACGCGACTTTGGCCAGCGACGAATACCGTTCGTTCTGGCTTAGCACTAGGCCGTTAGGAGGTTACCCTCCTGTCAGCCACGCGTTGGCGGTGACCGCTTTAAGGCATATCAATCAACACATATGCCGCTGGTTGAATGGCGATTACCAGACGCACAATCTTGACTTTGAGGTGTTACTCAGTGAAGTCGCTGGGGGTGGCGCAGGCACGTTAATGCATGCGATACGTGTCCAGAGTAACGCGCCAGACAGCGCTACTTCTGCAATTGCACGCCTGCACATGCTGTTGATGCCCATCAAAATACTAGAAACACAGCTTGTCCGCGTCCTTCCGAAGCAATATCGCCTTTGGATGGATGACCGCAATGCTCGGGTGACAGCCCCCGCCTTGCGGCAGGGAGAAAGAAGCTTACTTATATGCATCCTATAGTGCAGCATAAATTAAGGCTCTTCATGCCCAAACGCGTGAGAATTGGTTACACTAAAGAGGCGACCGGAACGATACGTTCCATTCCCTAATGGAGATTCTAATGATCAATTTCTCTCAGACACTGTTGCGAACAATGACCGCACTATCAGTCAGCATTTTATTAGTCGCCTGCGCTAGCGGTCCACCAAAACCAACCGTGGATTACAAAGCCGATTATAACTTTAGCACAGTGAAAAAAATCGCTTTTTACCGAAACTCTGGCGAGGTTATAGGTGATAACCCGATGCAGCTTAGCGACATACAGCGCGACCGCATCGACGAGGCGCTATCATATGCACTGACTAACCGAGGCTTCGAGATGGTGACGGATACGTCCGATGCTGATCTTTTACTCAGTTGGACGCTGGACACGCAAAACAAAACTGACGTGCGCTCCTATCAGACTCCAACAATGGGCATGGGCATGGGCATGGGCAGAGGATACGGTGGGTACTATGGCGGCTATAATCGCTACAGTGCCTACAACTGCTGGAGCTGTGCCCCAACCCGCACAGAAGTATCTGTACAGAACTATACTCAGGGCACCTTCATCGTGGATTTGATAGACCCGGCGTTAAAAAAATCGGTATGGCGTGGTATTACTCAATCGCGGCTCAAAGGCCAACACAGCGAAGACCAAGGTAAATACAACGCCGCCGCCACCGCGATTTTTGCTACCTTCCCGCCCGATTAATATTAATGGGTCTCGCAGATGATGTTAGATTGACTCGGTCACCGACTTGCCATGTCGCACAAGAACGAATGGCCCTGGATCATTGGGCCCGGCACCCTCACGTAAACGCCGCTCCAGTTCCTGCAGCACTGCTCGTGTGATATGCGGCAGTTGATCCATTTCCTGCGCCTTAGACAGCCCAACCCAATGCAAATCTAATAACTCTCCCGAACCCTCTGGTCGCTCATGTATCTCCCCTTGGATATGTTCCGCATCAACCATAAAGAAGCGAGCATCAAATCTGCGGTTACGATAGGGCGGAGTGATGGCCCGAGCAATAAGATGCAGGACATCCAGTCGCGGATTGACATCATGCTGCAAAAAATCAGCCCAGTGTCGCGAGCGGGTTTTCAGCGTGGGCGTATAGGACTCGCCTACTAGTAGCCCTGTCTCCTCATAGGTCTCGCGAATTGCGGCTAATGCGAGCGCACGCGCTCGCACTTCAGAGCAGCCTCGCCGCAGACGTTCCATCACCTGCGGATGCAAATCGTGCGGCGGGACAATCCGGCTATCTGCCGGGTCCACTTTACCACCGGGAAAGACAAATTTATTCGGCATGAACTTATGGCTTGCGGCACGCTTGCCGAGCAACACGCGTGGCTCCCTACCCCCGCCACGCACAATAATCAGAGTGGCTGCGTCCTTGGGCCGCACTGCACGAGTGTTACTGCGCAACTCATTAGAGGATACGTAAGTGAAATCACGCTGCTCATTGCAATTCATTCGTCTTCCTTGTTATTTAGGTAGAAACAGCGCAAACGCCGGCCAAAAACGTCTTAAATGTAAGCAGTCGTGCGTGTCTCAGACTACTTTTAATGTTCGACCAAGCTGCGCCGGCGTGTTTAGCGCATATATTCCATTCTACCAGTTGCCGAACTCAAACCCTGAAACGCATCGAAACGCTAAACACCGGGTCACCGGATCCACGCTAGTAGCAAGAGAGTCAAGAGCACGAAGTCTCGCACTATAGCTTGAAGCTTAAAAGCAGCATATAGCTTATACCTATCCACCTCCCATTTGAATTCAGCCAAGTCTTATTCGCTCGCCTTGGTGGTAGGTTTTCTGCATGTCGGTGGCATCGACAGCCACTGATTTACCGGTCATGCCACATGACTTGCGGATGCCACAGAGCGTATCCCGGCTGACCTGAGGCCTACCTGAACTAGAAAATACTTGCGTTCTCGTCAGGCAGGAATAAAATCGCGGCGTTGTCGCAGTAATAAATATCTTATGTCACCGAATGGCTGGCCCTCTGCCTTAGGTCGCGTTGATATCGAGCGACAGTTTACAGCTGAATTGGAGAGAGAATAATGCCGATTTTTACTGAGACCGGTCGTCCACTCTGGAGTGCCACTCCCTGATATAGTCTGTCTGATTAGCTCAGGCTGTTACTGACGGTAGAGTACTACGTTTGCTAATCGCGAAGCCCTGATTTGGCGTCAGCAGTATTGACAGCACCGCATCTACCAACGCGGGCAGCATGTTAGCCGTCGACCAGCACGCGCAGTTACTGTAAATAACGAGATACAACTTATGTCCAAAAACCGCTCAACCGTCACATCAGTTACAGACAAGTCTGAAGGCTGGAGCAGCGAGCGCAGCGCCGAACTCTATGGCATCAATACTTGGGGCGCAGGATACTTTAATCTTTCTGAACAGGGCGAAGCACAAGTTAATATAGACTTTGGCGAAAGTCAGGTCGCTGTTTCGATTATGGATATCGTATTGGGGATGCGGGCGCGAGGGATGCACATGCCGGCGGTGCTGCGCATCAGAAATCTGCTTGATCACCGCATCAAGGTATTAAACGAATCTTTTGCGTCGGCGATAGAACAAGGCGGCTACCAAAACGTCTACCGCGGCGTATTTCCCATCAAGGTCAACCAGCAATGTCACGTTATTGAAGAGATAGCCGACTACGGGCGCAGTTATCACCATGGCTTTGAAGCAGGCAGTAAAGCGGAACTGATTATTGCACTTTCGCAGTTGAAGGACCATGGCAGTCTTATTGTATGCAATGGCTACAAAGATGCCGAATTTATCGATCTAGGACTCTACGCGAGACAAATGGGCATCGCGTGTTTCTTTGTGCTGGAATCCATAACCGAATTACCGCTTGTCCTTGAGCGCAGTCGCATACTGAACGTCGAGCCACTGCTTGGTGTACGTATCAAAAACAGCGTCGCAGTTGACGGTCACTGGAGTCAAGACAGTGGCGACCGCTCTATATTTGGACTATCCACAGATTCGCTGATCAATATTGCGGATAATCTGCGCGAAGCCGGGATGCTGCACTGCCTGCAACTGTTGCATTGCCACTTGGGCTCGCAGATTCCCAATATTCGGAATGTACGCAGCGGAGTACTTGAGGCTTGCCGCTTTTATGCCGGACTAGTCGAGGAAGGCGCACCGATGGGTTATCTCGACCTAGGCGGTGGCCTTGCAGTTGACTACGAAGGTGCACGCACTAATAGCACTAACAGCATGAACTACCAACTGCACGAATACTGCGTAAATATTGTGGAGAGTATTTGCGAAACCTTCGATCCGCTTGGTATCGCACATCCTGTCATTATCACTGAATCTGGTCGTGCTACTGTTGCTTATTCGTCGATGTTGTTATTTAACATACTCGATGTCCGCGACAGCAGTCCTGGGCCGATCGCCGAAAAACTGCCAGCGAATTGCAATGAGATGCTGGTCAACCTCCAGTCGACCCTGAACACGGTGTGCATTGACAACTTTCAAGAAAGTTATAACGATGCTCTGTTTTATCGAGATGAATTACGCGAAGAATTTCACCATGGTCAGGCCACTTTGAGAGAGAGGGCTTTAGGGGAAAACATATATCTGGCTGTGCTGCAGAAAATCGCAATCATACTCCCTCAATTGAACAGGGTACCGCCTGAACTCGAGAACCTGCCAGAGTTGTTATCAGACATTTACTACGGGAATTTTAGCCTATTTCAATCACTTGCGGACATATGGGCTATGGATCAAGTATTTCCCATCATGCCGATTCATCGCCTAAATGAGCGGCCCACCCGATCGGCGGTATTAGCCGACTTAACTTGTGACTGCGATGGCAAAATAGATCAATTCTCCACGCCAGAAGGGATCAGCCGCACTCTGAGCCTACATTCATTGAGACCAGACGAGGATTACTACCTTGGCGTATTTCTTGTGGGCGCCTACCAGGAAACGCTCGGCGACTTGCACAACCTATTTGGCGATACCAATGTAGTCAATGTTGCCATTGATTCAGAAGGCACCTTCGATTTTATTCGAGAATTCCACGGTGACAGTATCTCTGACGTACTCACTTACGTTGAATATGAACCGAAGCAGATGCAAGAGAAGTTCCGTTTAGTAGCAGAAGATGCCGTGCGCAGCGGAAAAATAAGCGTCGCCCAGCGTCAGGAAATTTTGCGGGCCTTTAAAGAAAGCCTAAACGGCTACACTTATTTTGAGCATGAATAGAGCAGACACAGAAGAGGCACAAGACAATGTCTAAGGTGATGATCATCGGAGCTGGTGGTGTAGGCGGCGTAGTGACACACAAATGTGCACAGTTGAGCGATGTGTTTTCCGAGATCGTTCTAGCCAGTCGCACAGAATCCAAGTGCAAGGCAATTGCCGCCCAACTAAGCCGGCCCATACGCACGGCACAGGTAGATGCCGATAATGTGCCCGCACTGGTAAACCTACTCTGCAAAGAAGAACCAGAGCTGGTCATCAACGTAGCGCTCCCCTATCAAGATCTGGCCATTATGGACGCCTGCCTTGAGACCGGAGTTCACTATTTAGACACAGCCAACTACGAGCCGCTTGATACCGCGCAATTTGAGTATCGATGGCAGTGGGATTACCAGCAACGTTTTGCAGAAGCAGGATTGACCGCTCTGTTAGGCAGTGGATTCGACCCCGGCGCTACCAACGCCTTTACCGCCTATATTGCAAAGCACTACCTCGATGAAATTCATGAACTCGATATCATTGATGTCAACGGTGGCGATCACGGCTATCCCTTCGCCACCAACTTCAATCCCGAAATTAATATTCGCGAAGTGTCAGCAGCATGCCGCCACTGGGAAAACGGAAAGTTTGTAACGACCGAGGCTATGTCAAAAAAAGCGCGTTATAGCTGCCCAGATGACGTCGGCACATTCAATATTTATCGGATGTATCATGAAGAACTAGAATCACTTAGCAAACACTTCCCCAGCCTAACGCGCGCACAGTTTTGGATGAGTTTTTCGGACAATTATCTGAAACATCTGCAGGTGCTTGAGAATGTTGGGATGACTAGCATCGCGCCCGTGGCATATCAGGGCCAATCCATAGTTCCGATTCAGTTTTTGGCGCAACTACTGCCCGAACCTTCTACATTAGGGTCACGTACCAAGGGCAAAACATGCATCGGTTGTATCGTGCGCGGTGTAAAGGCAGGCAAAGAAAAAGTAATGTATATCTACAATATCAGTGACCATCAGCGCTGCCATGAAGAAGTCCAGTCGCAGGCTATTTCTTACACTACCGGGGTTCCCGCAGTCATTGGCGCCAAAATGATAATTGAGGGCAAATGGCGCAAGCCCGGCGTATGGAATGTCGAACAGTGCGACCCAGACCCATTCATGGATGACATGAATCGTTATGGACTGCCATGGACAGTGATGGAACTAGATCCGAATTTTCAACTGGATATCATCGACAGCTAGAGCGGATCGGAGATAGAGTTATGCAATTTACGGACTTTGAAAAACTAAATCTCGAGCAATTGCCATCGCCTTGTTTTGTGGTTGATGAAATCGCAGTGGAACGCAATTTAAAAATCCTCGCACAGCTAGCAGAAGACAGTGGCGCAAAGGTATTGTCTGCACTAAAAGCGTTTTCTATGTGGCGTCTGGCGCCTCTAGTATCAAACTATTTAAGTGGCATCTGTGCCAGTGGCCTCCACGAGGCTCGCTTGGGTAGAGAACATTATGCAGGCGAAGTTCATGTCTTCAGTGCTGCCTATAGCGAAGACGACCTAAAAGAAATTCTCAAAATCGCTGATCATATCGTGTTTAACAGTTGCGCCCAGTGGCGCCGTTTTCGGCCGCTCGCGTTAGCAGCGAGAAGACGCCGTCCCGAATTGAAATTTGGCTTGCGAATCAACCCTGAGCATTCCGAGGGAGATGTTTCAATCTATGATCCATGCGCTCCAGGATCACGACTGGGTATTCCTCTGTCGCAATTGGACGCCAATGAGCTTGAACATATCAGTGGCTTTCACTTCCACACGCTATGTGAAGAAGATTTTCCGCCGTTGCAGCGAACACTGCGGGCAGTAGAAGAAAAATTCGGGCATCTGCTGGGCAGTCTGCAATGGGTCAATTTTGGTGGTGGGCACCACCTCACGCGTCCAGACTACCAAATGGACGAATTGATCGCTTGCATCCGTGCATTTTCCAACCGATACGGCGTACAAGTTTACCTAGAGCCTGGCGAGGCGATTGCTATTGGCACCGGTGTTTTGGTCACAGAGGTGCTGGACCTGAGCTGGAACCAATTAGATCAGGCCATTGTTGATACCTCTGCAACCTGTCACATGCCGGACCTACTGGAAATGCCCTACCGCGCAGATGTTCTTGGTGCATCAGAGCCAGGTCAGCTCGAGTACACCTACCGTTTGGGTGGTCTGACCTGCTTGGCGGGCGATATTTTGGGCGACTATAGCTTCGCCAAACCGCTGCAGGTGGGCCAACGCCTTATGTTCGGCGACATGTCCCACTACACCATGGTCAAAACCAGCACTTTCAACGGCACTAAATTGCCCGCCATTGCGCTATGGAATTCGGCAACCGACGAACTTGAGATTGTGCGTGAGTTTGGCTACGAAGCGTTCAAGCAGCGTCTGTCCTAATATGCCCAAAAGATCTTTGAGTCCGAGTCGAAAAAATGCGCTGACATTCACTCAATTGTTGTAGATACTACCAGTTTTACATAAGAGGATATTCGTAACATGCAGCGTCCCATATGGCTTTTATCCTTGGATTCAGATACTTTTCCCGCCGCCCCCATGACCACTGGGGGACTCAAAGCTTATTACCATACCTTTGGAAAGAAAATCGCTCAGACAGACATTCAACTGGTACATTTTGTCAATCACCCCGAGCGCATTTCTCAGTGGCTAGAACAATGGCAGGAAGAGGAACTCCCGCGCGCACAGGCATCCGCAGCTCAGGGAATGCAGCCGGTAATGGGGTTTTCTGTTTATACATGGAACGCTGCAGAGTTTCTTGATCTAATGCGACAAGTCAAAAACTTGTGCCCCGAGTTATTGATCGTTGTCGGCGGCCCTCACGTGCAAAAAGCTAGTGATTATCTTTTTTCTGAAGCTATAGATATCGTCGTTATGGGCGAAGGTGAAGCCACCTTTACCGATTTTCTAGATGCCTCAGGCCCTAAGGAATGGCATGACGTTGCCGGCCTAGCTTTTGTTCAAAACGGCGAGCTGGTGATGACTCCGGAGCGGCCGCGCTTTCGCAACCTCAATCTTTTGCCGTCAGCCCTTGATGTGATTAGCTTGCTGGACGATGACGGTAATCCCTATGACTGCATCGCCTATGAAACTAGTCGTGGCTGCCCCTTCAAATGCGCTTTTTGTGAGTGGGGAACTGGCGCCATTGGAACCAAAATGTTGTCTTTTTCTGTGGACCGCGTTCGCAACGACTGGAATTTTATTGTAAATGCTGGCATCAAAAATATTTGGCTTACGGACTCTAATTTTGGAGCCTTGCGCGACGATGTAGAAAAGGCGAAGGCGTTATGCGAGATAAAGCAACGCACCGGGCTTCCCCACACATTTGCAACGTCTTGGTCCAAAAAACACGGTCCACGATCACAAGAAATTGTATTGCTGCTGCATGAAAATAACTTGTTACCGCATTATCATTTGGCGCTGCAGACATTAACACCGCTGGCGTTGGAGTTGTGTCATCGGACCAATATGGATGCCAATAAATATGAGCCCATCGCGCGCGAGATGGCGAAAGCCCGCGTGCCGATCGCCTGTGAATTGATCTGGGGGTTGATCGGCGACAATCTGATCAGTTTTGAGACCAATCTTGATCGTCTCTTTGCGGTCTTTCCTACCATCAATATTTTCGGTTATACCCTGCTGCCAGGCACCGAGTTCTACGGCAAGCGTGAGGAATACCAGATAGAAACTCTGCCTGTTGCGGGTTACGGCAAAGCCAAAGGAGAGTACGTAGTCGGCTGCATGAGCTTCCCTATTGAAGAAGGCCTAGAAGGCTACTTCCTTATCACCGCGCATATGTTGATGAGTCGTGGTTATATGATGCCACTCACCCTGCGCTATCTAGCTCTAAGTGAGGTCGTGCCAGTAGCAGGAATGATGCGCTCAATGCTGCATGCATTGTGTTCAGAGTTCAGCCAGGAAATTCAAGGGCTTGATGCCTCTGACAAGATGGGGGTATACGAGTATCGTGAAGAACTGTTTGTGACCTCATTCACTTATCCAGATCGCACCTATACCTGCTTAAAGCGTGTAGCGATACAATGGATTAATGATCACATGGACAATGCCGTCGAGATGACGAGCGTGCAGAACCGCGTGACCCAGTTACTGGCGGTTGATCAAGCTTTTGCACCTCACACCGGCGCTACCCGAGACGTCACTGCATACTTCAGCTTTGACGCCAACAAGATAATAGATACATTAGAATGTATGGAACTTCCGTCTCCGGATTCGTTCGATAACCAGCCTACGGAGATCGACATTCATATTCCCGGAGGCGTAGGTGACATCATAAAGGATCCAGATGGTGGTGTGTGGATTCATGCTGAGCGCGCCAGCAGCAAAGCCGAACATGCTGCAAAATTGCAACCCGTGACGGTTCAGGCTTTAGCGATGCCTGCCTAAAACGCTTATCACAACAGCAGACAAGCTCTTGCCTTACCGGCATCTGAACGGCATATGGCGCTGTGACTATGGCGTCTAGCTAGGCTGGCGTTGCGGGTCGATTTGCCAAGCGTCTACTTCAGTATATCTAGTGCCATTGCCTCCGCCACTTTGATGCCATCTATAGCCGCTGACAATATACCGCCCGCGTAACCAGCACCCTCCCCAGCCGGATAAAGGCCACGCGTATTGGTACTCTGATAGTCTTCGCCTCGCCTAATGCAAATCGGCGACGAGCTTCGAGTTTCAATTCCAGTCAGAACCGCGTCCGACATAGCAAAGCCTTTTATCTGCCTGTCGAAAGCTGGAATTGCCTCCTGAATCGCGGAAATCGCAAATTTTGGCAGTGCATTGGATAAGTCAGTTAGCGTCACTCCCGGCTGATAAGAGGGGACCACGCTGCCTAACGCTTTAGAGACCCGACCCTGTAGGAAGTCACCCACTAGTTGCGCCGGCGCATTGTAATTCTCGCCGCCCATTGTGTAAGCCAGCGATTCCAGTTCCCGCTGAAGGTCGATACCTGCAAAAACATTATCCGGATAATCTTCGTCAGGATTTATACCCACAACAATCGCTGAGTTCGCATTGCGTTCGTTTCGCGAATACTGTGACATTCCATTAGTTACGACACGGCATTCTTCCGACGTTGCCGCCACGACGGTTCCACCAGGACACATACAAAAGCTGTAAACTGTGCGGCCATTATCGCAATGATGTACCAACTTGTAATCCGCCGCCCCCAGTATCCGATTGCCAGCGTATTCACCAAACTGCGCCTGATCGACTATTGACTGCGGATGCTCAATACGAAAGCCTATAGAAAACGGCTTGGCTTCGATATAAACACCCTGATCGGAAAGCACCTGGAAGGTGTCTCGAGCACTATGTCCTATCGCTAGCGCAATGTGTTTACTTAACAAGGTTTCACCACTGGCAGTCGTCAGACCGGTTACCTGGCTAACGCCATCAACATCTTCTTCTAACAAAAGTGACTCAACTTTTAGCCCAAAACGGACCTCGCCTCCCAAGCGAATTATTTCGGCGCGCATCTTCTCCACCATCGTTACCAACTTAAAAGTACCAATATGTGGTTTGCTTATGAACAAAATTTCTTGAGGTGCGCCAGCTTGAACAAACTCCGACAGCACCTTGCGGCCTAAATGACGACGGTCTTTCACCTGACTGTAAAGCTTGCCGTCTGAAAATGTGCCCGCTCCGCCTTCACCGAACTGGACATTGGACTCAGTGTTAAGCTGACGTTTGCGCCACATTAACCAAGTATCCTTCGTACGCTGGCGCACCTCTCGTCCCCGCTCGATCACGATCGGCTTCAAGCCCATCTGAGCAAGAAGCAGCGCTGTCAAAATTCCGCAGGGACCAAAGCCGACAACAATCGGTCGCTGCTGCTCGCCTTCTGGAAAATGCATATCGGCGTGAGCGACAAAACAGTAATCTGTATCTGGGCTGGGGCCAATGCGAGAGTCATGTTTAAACTGTTCTAATAACTGACTCTCACGCAACTTACATAGTTCAATGTCCAATTGGTAAACCAACAGAATCTTCGCTTTTCTGCGCGCATCATAACTACGCTTGAAAACTTTAAAGCTGCAAATATCGTCCTCCGCAATACCCAATCGTTCAGCAATAGCCGCCATTAAATCATCAGCATCATGATCGAGCGGAAGTTTAATTTCATTGAGTCTAAGCATGGCAGAAGGTTTACATCATAAATCGTAGGCTAGAAACTAAGCAAACAATAGCATGGATTCTCACGCAAATTTGGCAGTAACAAGTTGATATCACTAGGGCTGGCGACTGCGACATAAAATATATTTCTCATGGCTCTGCTAGTAATTAGCGGCAGTTATACATATTGCCCCGCACAATAGCCCGAGGACCACGCCCACTGAAAATTATAACCGCCGAGATGTCCACTGACATCTAATACCTCTCCGATAAAGAACAGGCCATCGCGTCTACTGGCCTCCATCGTGCGCGAGCTAACACCGGCGGTATCCACACCGCCCAGAGTAACCTCAGCCGTTCGATAGCCTTCTGTGCCAGAGGGCTTCAATAACCAGTTTTCGAATAGCCAGGCTATTGATTCCAAACGCCGATCACTATAATCAGCAAGCTTCTGCTCCGCATCACCTGACCACCACAGCGCTTGCAGTTCGGCCACTAATGCCTTGGGCAGTTTTTGGGTCAGCAGACTGCGCAATAGGCTGTGGCCGCGCTTACGCTTTGCCCGAAGTAGCCAATCTCTAACATCGACATGTGGTAGTAAATTAATCGACACTGTATCTCCTGGGGACCAATAGTTGGAGATTTGCAGGATAACCGGGCCGCTGACACCTCGATGAGTAAACAGCATATTTTCAGTGAAAGAATAACCGTTGCAGTAAGCCTCCACCTCAAAAGCCACACCAGACAACCGGCCACACAAAGCCTTTATTGTGTCACTAAACATCAGCGGCACCAGTCCCGCACTGCGCTGTGTCAATGACAACGAAAACTGCTCAGCAATATCATATCCAATACCACTGCCGCCCAGCGAAGGTACGGAGAGCGCCCCAGTCGCGACCACCAGTGATTGGCAGACAATAACGCGACTAGATTTTCCTGTATCTGAAACCTGGTTAAAGCATACCGAAAATCGACCATCTGGAGCATCCGCAGCCTCAACGGACTCGACTCCACACCGCGAAGAAACATCAACACCCACCTTATCGCATTCACGCAATAACATTTTCAGAATATCCTGCGCAGAATGACGACAAAAAAGCTGTCCATGTGAACGCTCCTCATAGTCAATGCCGTGACCCTCAACCATGGCAATAAAATCCCATTGCGTATACTGACTTAGGGCCGACTTGCAAAAATGTGGATTAGCAGAAATAAAATTTTCCGGCTCGATAAACAGGTTAGTGAAGTTACAGCGGCCGCCGCCGGACATGAGAATTTTTTTACCAACCTTGTTAGCTTTTTCCAATACCAAAACACGACGATTGCGTGCGCCTGCAGCTGCAGCACACATTAACCCCGCAGCGCCTCCGCCTAAAATGACAACATCGTAGTGTTCTATTCTTTCGTGCAAAGATTTCTCACCGACTGACATGTGACGCTCAATTGAACAACCCTCTAGCGATAACAGTCATCGCAGCTGAAATAGGTATTGTATGATAGGCTCTAGTTCTACAATCCCTCCTTGGACTATTGGCTATGCAAACTAATGTCATTGACGCTATTGGCCTGTTGGGCACATTAATGGTGGTACTAGCCTACGTCTTGCTACAGCTCGAACGAATTGACCCTAAAAGCCTTAGCTACAATATGATCAATCTGGCGGGCGCTACCCTTCTGCTTTTTAGTTTATGCTTCAATTTTAATCTCGCCAGTTTAGCAATTGAGGTTTTCTGGATAGGTGCTTCACTGATCGGACTATGGAAATACTGGCGCCGATCGGTAGTGCGCGATCATTCCACCAACTGATAGCAAGGCTGATATTTTTCTTGATCCAACTTCATGCGTTTCTGCTTTACCAACATCTTTAGCAATCGATCCATACTAGATAAAAGGCTTTTGTCCCCTGACAATTGATAGGGCCCCCGCGTGCGCACCTGTTCAATACCAAATGTTTTCACGTTACCGGCGACAAGGCCTGAAAAAACACAGCGTAGCGCGCTGGCTAATTCATGCTTAGGTAGTCGTGCGTGAAGCTGCAATGCAGCCATCGCTTCATGAGTAGGCACAAAGGGCATCTGTAGATCGGGCGAGATTACTAGCTCCCAATTAAAATAGTAGGCCTGATGTGCGGCGCGGCGTCTTGAGTGCACTTCATCATTAGCAGCACGAATAGCATTGCCGACTTCTTTCTCGGCACCCACGATGATACGATAATATGCTCTTACGTCTTCACCGAGACAATCTATTAAAAACCGCTCGAGTTCTTCAAAGTACTCGCGACAGGATTCAGGGCCGGTCAGCACTAATGGAATGGCCTCATGATTATCTGGATGCATTAATATGCTAAGCAGATAAAGAATCTCCTCAACGGTCCCTACGCCACCAGGAAACACAATAATAGAATGGGCAAGCCGAACGAAAGCCTCCAGACGTTTCTCAATATCTGGCATAATCACTAACTCGTTGACGATGGCATTTGGCGACTCAGACGTAATAATACCCGGCTCGCTAATGCCGACATAACGGCCATCTTTGATATGCTGTTTCGCGTGTCCGACAGCGGCACCTTTCATCGGACCCTTCATTGCACCAATACCACAGCCGGTCACGATGTCCAGTCCACGCAGACCAAGCTGATAACCCACGTTTTTGGCGTAAGTATACTCCTCCCGAGGGATAGAGTGGCCGCCCCAGCAGACCACCATCTGTGGTGACTGATCAGGGCGTACGACACGAGCATTGCGTAGAATACGGAACACCGTGTCAGTGATCTGGACCGAACTTGGAAGTTCGGGTTGGCTGGCAGTTATTTTCAAATCAGTATAAATAATATCGCGCAGGGCTGAAAACAGATGCTCCTGAATGCCGCGTATCATCTTGCCATCAACAAATGACTGGGGCGGGGCGTTGAAAAGCTCCAACCTAAGGCCACGTGGCTGCGGGATCAGGCGAACATCAAAGTCTGCGTAATCAGCCAAAACTTTTTCAGCATCATCTTTCTCACTATCGGTGTTCAAAATTGCCAGGGCACAGAGCCGAAAGAGTGCAAATAAAACTCCTCCACTACCGGTAATCTCTTCAGCATCTTGTCTAGAGAGCAGGTTTAGCGACTTAAGCGGATTAACAATAACATGAGCGATTTTTTCCATAACGTGGATGTAACACTCATTAATAGTTAGTTTTTCAAAAAAAGAACGCCCTCAATGCATCAGGCGCTCACGGGTCCCGCCCACAATTAGGTCAGGAAAACTGCCGACGTTCCACTGGCCTCACTAACTTTCGCAGAGCGCGCGCATTTTCTTATAAGCGATATCAGTCTGCTCTGTTGTTTGAGCCTTCAATAGTTCTTGCTTGGCCGCGAGACAATCAGAAGACTCACGCATAGTTTCAGCATTCATAGAACTGTAGGCGGGATGTGATGCAGGGGTGGAACACAAAACTGAAGAGACGCGCCTGATATTTGCATGCGTGCCCTGCTCTACAGAAACGCAGTCTCCGACCCGAACATCCTGATTCTCCAATACAATATCAATCGTACTATTATTTACCAAGCGCACAGTAAACCGCTCCGCAGTGCCAGCCGTTTCCTTCGCAACAAGGGCGCCCAGTCCCGCACCAGCAGCCGCGCCAGCTACCTTTGTCGCACTTGATCGTCCGCCCGCTGCCAGTAAGCCAAGCGCACCCCCGATGACGGAGCTCGCACCATAACTAGGCGCCATAGCCACCTGCTGAACGTTCTCGACAGTACCGTATTGCACAGAAATGACCTGATTGCGACTCGAACCGGTTCCAGGCGTTGTGCTAGCGCAACCGGCTAAAGCGAACATTAGGGTGGTAGATAATGCGGTGATTACTTTAATAGTCATAACGAAGATATCCTCTATGGTATGGAGTGTGGACAGTCAAACATTAAAGGTGAAGTATGGCAAATCTTGTTGCCGCAGTCACTCACTTGAAGTCAGAAGAATGCTAGGCCGCATTCACATGCAGGTATTTTTGCGGATCTGATGCCACAGTGATTCTATGCAGTAGACGATCATAGCCATCGTAACCGCCGCTGGCCTTGTGCAAGAGGCTGCGATTGTCCCAGATCACAAACATATTTTTCGACCATTTGTGGCTGTATTGGAACTCCTCACGCGTTTGCCATTGATGCAGCTCCAACAGCAAGGGCAGCGCTTCCTCATCTGTCATACCTTCCACACCTACTATATAACCCAGGCAACCCAGCAAGGTTTCACGAGCACTTTCCGGATGCTGCAAGATAAACGGATGACCGCATATATCCCTAGCATCTTCAGAGTAGCGAATAGCCATACTGCGCCCTGCAGCCCTGTCCTTCTCGCCATACATGCCGTCGGGCGCATAGGCGCCTGCTGCGGAATGCAGTGCCATGCGTCCCTCAATTTTTGCGCGCAATACAGCAGGCATTTCTGCCAAAGCCTTTTGCTGATTGATAAAACCAGTGTCTCCACCGATGGGCGGAATAACTAGGCTGTAGAGGCACGTGCCAATTGGCGGCTCTTCCATGAAGCTCCAGTCGGAGTGCCAATTTTCCGCGAACAGCGGGGCTTTCTCGTCAGCCTTTCGCGTCAAGGCTACGACGTGCTCACTGCCCTCCATTGGCTCGAAGTAAGGCTCACTGCCAAACACCCCTAGACTTTGAACAATCTGTTCTAGGTCTGCATTCGTCAGCATCTGGTCGGGAAAAGCGAGCACATGATGTTCCAGCCAGGCTGAACGCACTGCCCGCAAGATCGCTGTATCAAGCTTCCTGGAGAGATCTACCCCGGTGACAGTAGCGCCGCAGGCTTGGTTAGACGGAGTAACCTTAATCATCGAATGCCTCCAATGGATTGAACGTCTTCGGTTTTAGCTGCTCGATAAGACTCGACTGGCAGCGCTTAAAACACTATCGATGTACTCTATACCGGTTACCATATCATGCAATATCAGAGAGATGGGGTGGCACTAGAGCCACTTTTCTTCGCTATCGAAAATAGTACTCACTCATTGCCAGCGAGACCATATTATTTAAGTCACAGAAGCCCGGCAGCTCTTTAAGCATAGCGAGTACCGCTTCCTCTGTTCCGAAATAGCGCTGATCATCTGTAAAGTCAACCAGTTCGCGAAAATGCTCACAAACGATAGCCCGGTAAGCGGGGGCACCGACGGTCAATGGCCTAGCCACGGCGTTGCGCACATAAGACCAGCGCAGAGGGTGCAAATCAAATGAAGAGGTGGAATGCACGACCTGCCAGTTGTGATAAAACGCAAGGTCAGATACGTCTTGCGGTTTGCCGTTTGCACCGAACTGGGTCACACCAGGTCTACGCCGTCCGCCCTCCCACACGGGATCGAACACCTGCAGCACAGACTCTGTTACTAGATAGCCGACGATAGTGTCGCTAATATCACTCAAGCTTGCCTCAAGAGGCGCGCGCTGGTCGAGACAGTCGTGCCAAAACGACACCGCAGCTGACAGCGTTTGCCAAGGGCCGATCAATCGGCTGGGAGCCTGTTCTTGTATACTGCGGTTAATATCCGCGACATTAATTGTCAGCTGGGATGCGCCCAACGTCTGAAGCCGCGGCACAAGTTCATTGAGCAGGCTATCCCGGAACGCTTCAATAGAGATCGCCGCGGGCTTCTGCAAAAAATAGATACTCTTTTCCATGTGGTACTACTCTTCCTCATAACAACCACGGATGCGCTCAACAGAACCGAAGATTAATCTGACGCCCGATGAAGCGCTTCTGCCCGTGCCTTTAAGCCCAAAGCGCAATCATTGAAACCCTTCTCCACCTGCTCGCCCAACTGCTCAATCATAGGCCCGGAAAGTTCGCCGCTAAATTCATCAATGCTGCAATAGCGGCAACTGGTGTCATCAATAGGCGTTATGCGCTGAATCCGATCCGCATGTATCGGATCACCAGGTTTATTCTGCATAGACCATACAATGGTGTGGATGGGTTCAATTTTTGTCACATACTCCACCTGCGCCTGTAACCCATTACCCAAATCGACCTGCATTTCAAGCGGTGAACCAATGACCGCCTCGCCCTTCATACTTGGGCAAAACGTATTCCAAAGGCCGTAGTTGGCAAAATCAAGAATGACATCCCAAACCACCTTAGCTGGCGCATGGATGACGACTTCTTCACTCGAGACACTGCTAGGGGTAATCATTCTCAAACTCCTTTGGATGACAGGTATAGACTGAGCCACTAGTTAGCATAGCTGACCCCGCCGTTAACGCGCCAAGTCTGCCCGTTGACCCATTCGCCATCATCGGACAGTAAGAACGCTACTGCGCCGGCAACGTCCCGTGGCGCACCATGGCGCTGACTCCGTACACCCCTCAGCATAGCGTCTTTGATTTCTTGACTCATGTTCGCGTCCAACTGCTCAGTCAGCACAAAGCCGGGCGATATAGTATTGCACCGTATACCTTTAGAGCCCCACTTTGATGCAACGTGGCGGCACAGCGAATTAACCCCTGCTTTCGATGCGGCATAAGCCGGCCTCTCAGGCTCTCCGATCACTGCTGCATCTGACGAAGTCAAGACCACAGATCCGCTGGCATGCTCGAGCATGTGCGGCAATGCGGCACGTAAAAGCATCGCTGTGCCAACCACATTAACAAGAAGAGTGCGCTCCCATATCGCGCTGTCATTACTAACAATATCACCATCCACTAACACCGCCTGCAAATCTGCCACATTGGCGAATAAGCCGTCCAACTGGCCAAAATGTTCAACCGCTGAATCGACCAAAGCCGCAATGCTCGCCTGATCAGACTGGTCAAAGTACCAGGCCGTAGCCTCGAAGCCGGCACCATCCAACTCTTTGATCAAAGCCTCAGCTGCTTCCATATTGAAGTCGCCAACCCCTACACGCGCTCCCTCTTCACACAGGCGGCGAACTGTAGCCGCGCCAATACCGGTGGCACCGCCACAAACCAGAATGCGCTTCCCCTGCAGATTTCTCATACTATATTTCCCACAACCTGTTCCACCACATTGAAATCTACGCCGAGAGTTTGAGTCAGCCAAACTAATATGACAGTATCTTTGGTTGATGCCGCAATTTCCAGTGCAATCGGGCCGTCACATCAACAGAAACTGAACCACGATGAATATTTTCACTTTTTTTTGGAATCGTATTACAGCAGCCATCAGCACCGTGATGATACTGATCGTCCTCGTCGCACTGTATACGACATATCGCCTAGCCAGCAGCGGGCAGTTAGACAATCAGGCAGCACTCAATGAAAAGCACAACTACCTGGCAGAGATCAGCCTGCAAAATAGGACTAATCAACCCGCCCCCAATATTGTCTTTTTCCTTTATGACGATCTGGGTTATGGCGATCTAGGAGCCGGCGCAAAAGACAGCCCGATGATCGCCACACCCAATATCAACTTGTTGGCGGCTGAAGGTGTGGTCCTGACCGACTTTTACTCCCCTGCACCAGTATGCACCCCTTCACGCGCGGGATACCTCACAGGACGACTACCTGCCCGAGTGGGCCTCACCAATGTGCTGTTTCCAAGCGACAGCGCCAAAGGCTTTTTATTCAACATCCTACTGACCCCTAACGCCCATGTGCGCCTCCCGGCGGAAGAAATTACACTAGCGGATCTGCTAAAAGCGGCAGGTTATGCCACCGGCATGGTCGGCAAGTGGCACCTTGGAGATCGCAGCCCATCTCTGCCCAACGATATGGGGTTTGATAGCTATTTTGGCGCTTTGTATAGCAATGACATGCAGCCTTTTGCGCTTTATGCCGATCGCGACATCGCCATCGAAGCACCGGTCGATCAGCGCTTTTTAACAGAGCGTTACACTCAGGCGGCCACTAGCTTCATCCAACAACATGCTGAAGAGCCATTCTTCCTCTATTTTGCACATAACTTTCCGCACGATCCGTTAGCAATTAAACCTGAGCGCAGCGGCACTTCGAGAGCAGGCTTGTATGGTGACGTTCTGGAGGAAATCGACGACAGCGTCGGTGCAATTATTGCAACACTAGAGCGCACTGGAAATTTAGCCAACACCCTGATCATTATTACATCGGACAATGGGCCCTGGTTTCTTGGCAATGCAGGGGATCAGCGTGGCCGCAAGGGCAAAACTTTCGAGGGTGGCATGCGAGTGCCTTTCATTGCCTACTGGCCCGATGGTATTGCGCCAGGCAGGATCGAGAATGCAATGGCAATGGGCATTGATCTCTTGCCAACAGCACTAGACTTGTTGCAGCTGCCCGCGCCTTCAGATCGAATACTAGACGGTCGCAGCATCCTCAACATACTGACTGAGGGCGGGCCCTCGCCGCATGATTACCTTTACTACTATGGCGGCGAGAACCTGTTTGCGGTCCGCGATCAAGACTTCAAATATCGAGGACCTGCGGGTGTTCTCTACAGTAGCGATCAGGCCCCAATAGGAATCGCGCTGCCCAACAAGGAATGGCTTTTTGATCTCGCTGGAGACCCACGAGAGTCGTACGATACATCCGATCGAAATCCACAAGAATTGGCACGACTGCGCTCCGCCTTCAATGCCAAAAATGAGGATATGAAGGAAAACAAGCGCGGCTGGCGGTAGCAAGGTAATCGATAGCGACTACTACTGAGAATAACCAGACCGGCTTGACTGCGCAGGCAACTTCGGAGAACCTGAGGCAAGCGCTTAATACTGCATGAGGATAATGGCCATGAACTACTCTATTGTTGGCGGATCACTAATGTTTTTATTTCTGGCTGCCTGTCAAAATACGCCTCAAGTTCAAACCGGCGAAAATGCGGAGATAATTCAGGGCAACCTCGTTCGTGTTGATCACTCACGCGCCAAACTAGCCTATATAGATCCGAGCGCTGATTTCAAAAAATACACCGCAATTCTTCTCGCACCCCTAGGTGTGGAAAATGTAGAGATCGTGCAGCCAACCACAAGCTACAGAACACTTAGAGCCCCCAACTGGGCTCTTACCGACGCCGACAAACTCAGACTCCAGAGAGACTTTCATGAGGCGCTTGCCAAGCAACTTGCTTTGCAGGACACTTACCCGCTTGTCACAGCAGCCGGAGACAATGTGCTCCTGATCTCAGCCAAGCTCACCCGTATCGCACCCACAGCGCCGAAGGACGATAATCGCTCACGACCTGCAGGGCGCAGCGCGATTATTACGGAAGGAGCAGGAAAGATAAGTGTCGAGGTTACCTTCAGTGACTCTGAAACCGGAGAAGTACTCGCCCTGGCAAAAGACACCCGATCCGGATCATCTCTATGGGGACTGAACAACAGCATCACTAATGAAGCGCAAGTACGGCGAGTTTTCACCTCATGGGCTATGCAGATACGAGCACAACTCGATAGAATCCAACAAAAAAATTCGCAGTAACATCCTGCCGACAGCAGAAGGGCCGTAGCGCGATCATATAGTCTCCGTTGAGGCAGTTAATTACTTTGAAGAAAACGATGTCTTACTATTATTGTAGGAACTAATCGCGGCCTCGGTAGCGTCCTTGTCATACTCCCGCAAGCCCATTAACAACATGTGCTTCTTACCGCGTCCAACAACTTCCCCATCATCCTCAAGGTGAAACGCTAGCTCGACAGTTCCGCGCTTTCCAGTGACCCCAAGTCTGTTATAGTCGCCGCGAATCAAAGGTTTTTCAATATCAAGTCTGTCGAGATCAATAGACATGCTCTCATAAATCACCAGCGGTCGATCAGGATGAATCATTACATTCTGCTCAGCCAGAAGCGGCACAAGAATATGCGGGAAGGTTTGGCCAGAAAATTGCACGTAACTTCGCGTCAAATTCTGGAGCAATAGTTCGTCACAAGATATATTGCCCTCGCGCTTCACCCGCAGATACTCCCTTCCCTCCTCATCAGCAATATGAATTTCTTCCGCCGGCTCGGGCATAAGAAGCTGCACGCCCGCAACAACCATACCTGAAAAGACAAACTGCATATGCTGGCTAATGCCGTACTTGGCTAAAATAATAGAAAACAGCAGATCGCCAGGAATGCAAAATCGTTTGGCATCTATATCGTGCAGAGGATTAAAGTCGTCGGCCATTTTCTTGGCAAAATTGCTACCTTGCTCACGCGTAAAGCAGATGTTGCCATTAGTTTCACTGAAATATCGATCGATGTTCATGGCCGAATTGACTCGCCAGTGGTTGCTTTTGATGATGCAGTTTATCAGTTAATGGACTGCAGCACCCGCCCGCAGTTTAGTGTGTTTAATCGGTGGCTAACATACGCCTCAAAAGCGCTGGATTTTTTTGCCTATGAGCCGATCACGCAACTTCCAAAACAGAGAGTTCGGGTTGACCACGATAATGAAAACTCGGCGCAAGCGATCCTCGGGACATTCAATCGGCTTCACCGCATGCCAAGCGTGATCCGCACGCATTATAAGAGAACTGTAGTTTCCTAGGCAGTCGCACTCAATAACGTTATCGAATTCTTTGATGTCGGGGGCCGAGTTATAATCCAGCCGGCCGCCGTCATCCAATACCAGCGTTGACCCGCCCCATGCCGGGTCCCAATCTTCAGTCGAATTAAAATAAAAAAGATGCGAACCATATTCACGTTTTGCATCGCAATGCGGTGAGACGTCTGCACCGCTCGGCGTATAGTGCCAATGAAAACGAAACTCTGCCTTGTTGGCGCCGAGCAAGCGTTCGATTTCCTTGCGGTAAGCATCTGAGCATAGCTCAGTGATAAATTCCTTCCAAGGTTTAGGCACTGGCATATCCGCCGTATATTCCAACGAATACCGATCATGCGGAGCCTGCCCGGCCCGACGTTCATAACCAAACTTCTGTTCGAACATCTTCTGCGGCGGCATATTTGCCAACAAATCTTGGAAGCCTGAACCTGTCAACACCCCTTCAGTGTTGAAATATGGATAGGGATTAACAGCCAAGAATTCGTGGCGGCTTAGATTACGTAGCTTCTCAATATTGATGTAGTTCACGCCGCTTTCCCCTCTAAATTAGGGGTGCGGTCTAACACTTCAAAAGCGTCATGGCGCACATGGTTTCTGCTGATTTCGGCTCGCACAAGATCCTCGCTGATATGCCCTGAATTCAGGCACTCTTTCAGCAGCCCGAAAAAAAATTGCTCTTGCCGAAGGTCCGGGTGTTTTTTGTAATGACCGAGCAGACCATATTGACCAAACATCTTTATCCGAAAATTGTTGGCAGCAGCGAGCAGCGGGTTACCCTTGAATTTTTCAGCCGGCGTGTAATCTACCGGCAAACCTGTTTTCCATGGCTGAGTTTTGCGCTTTGTATTGTGCAATAAGCGCGTATTGGCATCGAGATGATCAAAGTCGTTCCAACAGTCCTCGAGATAGCCAATATTAGCGGGGTCATCGTAAGCAAGCACCATCCACTTTTTATAGTCTATTTCAGCGCGGAACATCTGCTCAAACTGCAATTCGGCATCCCAATGCTGCAGACGCGCACAGTCCATCAACATCACACTAGTGGCAACTTCAGAAGCTTTCCGCTGGCTTCCTGATCGACGGCGACCCATAACGGCGGCACCCTTCATGTCCCTCTGTAAGAGCTCGTAAATATCACCCGCTGCGAAAATGTCTGGATCGGTCAGCACCGCACGCCCCTGCCAGTTCATTAACTTTGGCGGTAGAAATCGAAGTGGCGTGAAGGATTGCAAATCGTTCATATACCAAACGCGCTCAGTACCGCCGCGCAAAAAGGTCTGACCTTCCTTGGCGCTGAGATAGGGGTAATCTTGAGTATGAATAAATTTAACGTCAAACTTGTCGGCATTAGCTGAATTGCGCCGAAAAGAATATTCCGCAACCAGAGCACCCAGCCATTGCCGCTCATTGGTGTGAATAAAGACGCATTTATCTGCCACTAAACCTCCGTTATTTCTGTGCTGGTATAACCGAACGCGGGCAAGAGGAACGCATCTACCATGGCGTCCAATTCTTCCACTTGATCGTCGTCAAAATAATCGCGGTAACCGCCGACCTTGGCTTTTCGTACCTTGAACGTATTAGGGTCATTGACGTCTTTAGCCTGCACGCGACTGCCACTACGCCAGAAATAATTGTCCTGTTCTTTCTTACGCAGATTCTCGACGGAAGCGAACTCTGCCGTATCTCGAAGATAGGCTGTATTAACCTCAAGCCCCAGAAATGCCACTATTTTGGCCATTTCCTGCTCAGGATGTGAGCGCAGGTCCTCGTACCGCACCACAAGCAAATTCTGAATTTTCGGCAACTCAGTAGCCCAGTTATTGAGAAATTCAATTATGTGCGAGAGCCCCTGATTTTCGTCCTTGACAAAATCGTAGACCGAAATATCTGCTTCATGAGCGGGATAGTGATTCATAGCCTTCTTTTCAGGCCGCATGCGATATTTCCATTGAAAAAACTGGGACACAGCGACATCGATAGGGTTACGCACCAGCAGTACTGTCTTCTTGCTATAAAAATCTTTCTTCGAGTCGATATTACCCGTGTAGCCCCGCAGATAGTTATCATGAGTAAAAAAGATTTTAGGGATATCCCCGTCGAGCCGAGTGAAATTATCAAACCCCATTAGAATGTTGTCGGGCAACTTGTAGACCAACTGATAGTAACGCGAGATCATAACCCGCACCCACGTTCTGCCGCTCTTGCCATAAGAAGCAAAGATGTACTGGCAGTTGCTGTATTTCCAGAATTCCTCTCGGCCTCGACGCCAGCGCTGCAGCTGATGCGCTTCAGCCTCTGGTAAAAATACCGAAATCGCCCGTACCAACCATTTGATCAGTCGTTTGATAATCATATGCATGTCAATACCCCCTGATCGCGGACAGATTGCGATGCGAAGGTTATAGGATGATCATGCCATTCTCAAGGATGTGTGGTATTTTTAACGGCTTTCTTACGTCGTCACAACCAGTTGATTTTACTGGGTATTAGATAAACATATGACCTTGAGCTAAAGCTCTCGCCGCGTTAAATGAGCGTCTTGAGCAAGCCTCGCATCAGCTGCTATGGGAATGAACTATCCCCGCGCGGGTCCGACCTAAGGCAACTTTTTCCCATTACGATGGTTATTCAATATGACTAAGCTAGCAAGAATTCTCCTCATCAACGCGGTCGCGGCACTAGCAAGCGTTACTCAGGCCTCTGGCATCGAAGCCCCGCAGTTGCCTGAGTGGCGTGCAGTGGAGTTTGAGCAAAAAGCATTTTGGGCCACTGCGCGGTCCCGCATCGAAGTGCTTGCCGCTACCGATGATCCAGGGGTCTGGGAGTTAGACGTTAAGAGCTCTGTGGTGAATAATTCAGAGCAAGTGAAAGTGAATTTTGAGCCTGCTACGGGCAGGGCTCTCAATCGATCGCGCCTGAGCCAAGGCAAACAACAACGGGTAAAATCTTACGAGTATGAAGCTGACTTTCTGGTTCGTGAACGTCGCGAGCCACTGACCAATGACGATACTCCGCAGCAGGATTGGCCAGCTACATCGCGGACAGAGCTTGCTTATCCTTCTTCAAAGAGCGAAATCGTGGTGACAACGCCCTACATGCTGCTGCTTCTAGCACAACAGCTACAAGCAAAAGGACCGGGCGAATCTATGGACGTGCTGGTTCACACCGATTTGAACTTCTATCGAGTACATCTTACTAGTGGCAGTGGCATCCCGATCTCGGTTAACTATAACATTACGGGGGCAGATCGCGTCTCTGGCATGCGCGAAACATTGGCAGTGGCCATACACGCTGAACCAGACACGATATTAGAGAAAAAAGATGACTTCAGGCTACTTGGACTTGATGGAGAGATTATTTTATTCTTCGACCGCGCTACTGGCTTACCACTGCAAATACGTGGTCGGGCGCCACGCATTGGCGCCACCGAAATCAATCTGAAATCCGTGACGATGAGGGAATCCAAATTGTGAGTCCGATGGCAGGCCCAATAGGCCTGATAAGCAACCCCAACAGCGGCCATAATCGTGATCAATTCGAGGGTATCCGCTCGCGCATTGAACGCTATCCAAACATTCACCACCGTATCACCCACTGTACCGCTGATATCCCGCTGGTACTGCAAGAGCTTGCCGAGTTGAATATTCAAGTACTGGCAATCAATGGCGGCGACGGGACAGTGGCTGCCATTCTTGGTGCCCTTTTAGAATCGAAAGCCTTTGGAACAATGCCTCTCATCGCTCTGCTGCCGGGTGGCACCGCAAACATGAGTGCGGGCGACATAGGCCTGCGGGGCTCGCTCAATAAGGCGGTAGCCGACTTCTGCCGGTGGAGTAAGGGCAACCGCAACACTACTAATAAAATCGCCCAACGTGCAATCTTACGGGTAGTCATAGACGGCGGCCAACCAGAACGCTATGGAATGTTTCTCGGCAGTGGGGCAGTCATTCACGGCACGGAATACGCCCACAAGGAAATTCATTCACGGGGCCTGCGCGATGATTTTAGCCTCGCCCTAGGCACACTGCGAACTGTGTGGGGGGTCGTGCGTAATGACCCAGACTTCAACCAGCAGGTCAACATCACACTATCTCTCGGGAGCAGTAATCCCACCCAATACAGCACCCTAATTCTCGCCGTGAGCACCCTGCAGCGTCTGGCCTTCGGTATGCGCCCTTTCTGGAGCACAGAACCTGGCTCCATTCGACTGACACTCATGGAGCAAGGCTGTACTCGCTTTGCCCGCACTTTCTTATCTATTGTGCGCGGTCGCCACAGTCGCAACGCGGTGCCGGCTTCGGGCTACCACAGCCACAATACCAACAGTGTAACGCTTAAAATGGCGGGTAAAATCAATCTGGATGGAGAACTCCTGAAGGTTGCTCAAGCCGCCACTATCAGCGCTAGCGAACCTTTGGCATTTTTACGCCTGTGAGTAACTATCCAAAGGTAGCTGGCCCCGACGCAGCATCAGATCCAACGCTGGCGGCATTATTGGTGCAGCTTAATGCCCGTCATCACGGCGCCATCTGCTGTACATTATTGTATGGCTCCTGCCTGCGCAGCGGCGATATCTATAACGGACTGCTGGATCTGTATCTGATCTGCGATGACTATCAAACAGCCTATCGGGGTCCTCTGCTAGCGGCGGCCAACTGGCTACTACCGCCCAATGTCTTTTATGCCGAGCAGGAGGCGCTAGATACTCGGAATAAAAATAGGACCCTGCGTAGCAAGGTCACCGTCATTTCCTTGCGTGATTTCCAGCGGGGATGCTCTTCAGCTTGGTTTGAATCCTATATATGGGGCCGCTTCGCGCAACCCACTCACATCTTGTCCGCGCGAGACACCGTAGTGCAGGAGCATGTAGAAAAAGCTCTCACGCAGGCAGCGCATACCCTACTGCGAAAGGCGCTGCCCGCTCTGCCCGCTCAGGGCAACCTTCTGACTCTGTGGGAGCAAGCGCTAAGCCTAAGCTATGCGACAGAACTACGAACAGAGCGCAGTGGGCGAGCGCAGGAATTGGCAAACACTTCCCGAGATTTCTATGCCTCACTGACGCGGCATCATGCAGGCGATCTGGGACCCTCTTTCTCCTTATACATGCAAGGAGAGGAACTCCATTACCGCATCCACATTGGCTACATCAGGCGCTTCTTCACGAACTTAGCATGGGCGCTTCGACGGGTCCAAGGTAAGCTTCTATCTATTGCCCGGCTGCTCAAGGCACTATTTACTTTCGACGGCGGACTAGATTACATAGCCTGGAAACTCGAGCGTCACTCTGGGGAGGAAATCTCCATCCCCGAGTCGGTCAGGCGTGCGCCGCTAATTCACCTATGGGGATTTTTTTGGCGCCTTTACCGCCGTGGTATTTTTAAATAATGGTGGATTGACATCCAGCATAGCGCGAACTATTCACGTTCAAAACAGCCCCCCGAAATAGCAAATTTAGGCGTATTCCTTTATAGTTTTAGACCCATTAAGACAACTCTCGACAGCCTTGACAACCCCATGAAAGCCTCTGTATTCATTCAAACGAACCAAAAGCAGATTACCGGTGCCATCGTTGCCGAGCACGCCCTGCGGCGTTATTCGCTCAACAATGATAAGTTTGATGTGCAGATTATGGACAGCCGGGATTACCCTTTTTTCGCTGCGAGAGAAGGTCAGGAGTACCTTCGTGACGGCGTCAAGCGCACATGGCTGAACGACGATTTACAGTCGTTCACGCCAACACGGTTCATGCCGCCACAGCTTATGAATTACGAAGGCCGCGCTGTAGTCATAGACCCCGACATCTTCGCCACTGCAGATATTTGGGCGCTACTTAGCCGGAATATGGAAGATAATGCCATCATGTGCCGCATGCGCTCTGGCCCCAAGGGCCTTATCGACAAATGCATGGCAAGTAGTGTTATGTTGCTTGATTGCAGCAAGCTCCGCCATTGGGATGCCCACAAAAGCTTTGAAGCCATGTTCGATTTCACCCAAGACTACCAACCTTGGATATGTCTGAAGGAAGAGGATCAAACCACAATCGGTTTTTTCGAGACCCAGTGGAATGATTTCGACAAGTTCTCTCTGGAGACTAAATTACTGCACACCACGCGCCGTAAAACTCAACCATGGAAGACGGGTCTACCTACCGACTGGCGCCCAGCGGAGCGCTTTCGCTTGTTTCCTCCCGCAGCCTGGATCATGCGCGCGCGCCGCAAACTCTTTGGCGAGTACGCTTTCTTGGGCAACTATAAACAACACCCTGACCGCAATCAGGAAGCCTTCTTCTTCGGCCTACTTAAAGAATGCATGCAAGAAGGCAAGATTAGCGAGGACTTCCTGCGCAGTGAAATGGCACAGAACCATGTGCGCCATGACGCCTTTGAAATCCTCACCAATACACCCGATTTACCCTCAGCGCCGCTGCACCCCCTCAGCGCGCTGTCACAAGCTGCCTGACCGCATCCGCTGCCCGTTTCAGTTCATGGTATGCAACTGATCTGGCCTCCTGCGAGAAGGCAGAAGAAGATGCGGTAGTCGCTCTCAACGCAACTGCAGCAGAATCAAGCATCTCAGAATCTAACCACTTTGCCCCACCATCGTGCACCAACGTATTCTGCATGTTACCGATATCGCGCCGCATGCGGGCCGGGCCGAAGCGCATTGCAAAATGATGACTCAGTGGCTTGTAGCGATAACTGTGTGGTAGTTTCCACCAGGGGACTGCACCATCTCCGACATCAAAGATGTAAAGCGGTCGGCCCGTATCTGCTGCTTCGCCTAACATGGACATGGACTCGCCCGTTACCACAAAAGCATCTGCCAGCGCCAACAATCCATAATAAGGATTGTCACCGCCACTACCCCAACGGTAACAGAAGTTCGGCGCATCCAATTGCGCCTGCAAAGCATCTCCGACCGCACGGGGCGTGCGCGCACTGTCGGTCAACAATACGGAGCCGCCAGCGGCGGCAGCAAGATTCGCAGCCAGCGCGCCCAACCGTCTACCCTTCTCACCAGTCATTACAAAGCGACCGCTGTCCCCACCCACAAGTACTGCCAACCAGGGCCGCGGAAGATTCGCCAACTGCGGGCGCAGCTCCTTTTCGGCGTTTCTCAAGGCTTCCCGAGAAACACTATGCAATGGCAGACTGTTGTGCAGGATATTGTCCTGCTGTGGCAAGAAGTACTGTGGCGTTGTCACGATCAGATCCCAACTGGAGAGGGGCGCCCAAGGACGACCAATATGTACAAGACGAGTGAGTCCGCCAGATTGCTGCCTAATCCACCGTGCTACGGCCTCATTACGGCGCCCAGCGCTGATGACAATATCCGGCCAAGGAGCTTGCAGATTGCTGGATTGACGCCGATCGATACCCACAAGCGTCGGCGCAGTGCCGAGATGACTCAATAGCTCCCAAGGCCTCGCCGTTATAAGCTTTTCTACACTATAAACGCCCAGTTCCGCAGCCAAGGCGCGCACCTGCGCATTATCGCCGGCTTTTTTCCCCAGCAGACACCAGACTGTAAATTGACCCTCGTCCACGCAAGTTCCTTGTTACTTTGATTACCGGTAACGGCCGCTCCAGAGCGTCACTCCAAAAATTGCCAAAGCCAGACGTTTGTTGAAGGTCGCACTAGCGTTAAACTATCCCATACATTGTGCGCGAGAAGAACCAGTTTGAAACCAACCGTTTTTATTCACACAAATCATAAGCAGATGCTAGGCGCGATGGTCAGCCGTTATTCGCTGCTCAAGCGGTCTGCTCATGCGGATAAATTCGATGTGAACTTCATCGAGTTAAAGAGCTACCCCTGCATGTTGGAGCGTGAAGGACAGCTCTACCGACGTGACGGCGAATTGCGCCC
>PKDD01000143.1 GCA_002862465.1 Haliea sp. | reverse complement strand
GTTGCTAGCATTTCCGCTCTATGCGACGGCTATCTGGTTGTTATGGGTAGCGGGTAGACAAACCGGGGTGAACACGATGACAGCCGCCCTCAGTGGGGCCTTAATGCTGGCCCTGGGACTTTGGCTGTGGCAGCACACTTGGTGGCGCAAAGTACTCGCGCTGGCCTGTCTAGTAACCGCAGTGGGCTTGGGTTCAATGCGAAATCTTGATGTCCGCAACGGCAATACAGCACAACTTGCGCAGGGAAAACTCAGTTGGTCAGAGGCCGCGGTGGCTGAGCAGCGTAGGGCTGGAAATCCGGTATTCGTGGACGTTACAGCCGCCTGGTGCATCACCTGCATTGCCAACGAGACGGCTGTGCTATTCACGGACGACATCGAGCAGGCCTTCGCCGACTACGGAGTAGTCTATATGGTCGCGGACTGGACCAATCAGAACGCCGACATCGCAGCGCTGTTAAAACAATATCAGCGTAACGGCATTCCTCTGTATTTGATGTACGCCGCCGATATCTCAGAAAAACCCCTGATTCTGCCGCAACTACTAACCGCACAAACCGTAATTGACGCGTTACAAGCGGTATCAGAGAAGAAGACTAATATTAACGCTACTTTTTAAGATAATAGCGACATCGATATCATTTCAGGAGAATACATACTCTTAACAGTATCGACGACACCAGTGTAGCGAATTGAAAGAGAAAAACCGCCTAACGTCTTCAATTCAGCCGGTAAAAGTACACAAAATTCGCATAAACAGCAAAACTCATAGACAGCCTCCTTAAATTGCGCCAGACTTTGTGATTATCAAGCCCTCATTGGAGAGCGCCAACCAAATGTCGAGCATTTTAGTCCTGCATGGCCCCAACCTGAACCTATTGGGTGGTCGTGAACCCGATATCTATGGCACTACCACCTTGACCGACCTTGATCTGCGCCTCGAGCAACTCGCGCATGCGCGCGGCCATCGGTTACTTTCGATGCAAAGCAACGCAGAATATGAACTGGTCGAGCGGGTTCAATCTGCGCGGCAAGAGGGCGTCGATTTTATCTTAATCAACCCTGCCGCCTTCACCCACACAAGCGTTGCACTGCGAGACGCGCTAGCAGCCGTAGACATTCCCTTCATTGAGATTCATCTGTCCAACACTCACGCTAGGGAAACGTTTCGGCAGCATTCCTATTTTTCCGATATCGCACAAGGCGTGATCTGTGGATTAGGCGCACAAGGCTATGAACTCGGATTACAGGCCGCTTTAACGCGGCTAGAACAACCATAAATTTTATCGAGAGGTCGTACTATGGACATTCGCAAAGTAAAAAAACTGATCGAATTGCTGGAAGAGTCCAACATCGATGAGATCGAAATTAAAGAGGGCGAAGAGTCAGTGCGCATCAGTCGTAATGGCGCCAAAGCACTGGCCATGGCAGCGCAGGCGCCTCCGGCTTACGCGGCGCCAGTCTATGCCGCTCCAGCCCCGCCCCCTCAGACACCCGCCGCACCAGCGGCTGCTGCACCCGCTGCCACCACTGCTGGCCATATGCTCACATCACCAATGGTAGGCACCTTTTATCGTGCACCGTCACCCACCTCAACGTCTTTCGTCGAAATCGGCCAGACAGTCAAGGTCGGCGACATCGTTTGTATTGTCGAAGCAATGAAAATGATGAACCAGATAGAGGCGGACAAAGCGGGTACTGTCGAAGCTATTCTGGTTGAAAGCGGCGAACCGGTCGAATTCGATCAACCTCTGTTCTGCATCGTGTAAGTCCAGCTAGATCAGCGATAAGCAAAGGAACAAAGTATGCCGATATTGGAAAAAGTACTCATTGCAAACCGTGGTGAGATAGCGCTGCGCATCCTAAGAGCATGCAAGGAACTGGAAATCCAAACAGTTGCCGTGCACTCTAAGGCGGACCGGGAACTCAAGCATGTACTGCTGGCAGACGAAGCCGTCTGTATTGGACCCGCACCCTCTGCCGAAAGTTATCTGAATGTGCCGGCAATTATTAGCGCTGCGGAGGTGACAAGAGCAACCGCCATCCACCCTGGATACGGCTTTTTGGCAGAGAATGCTGATTTCGCTGACCAAGTAGAAAAAAGTGGCTTCACCTTCATTGGTCCCACGGCCGACACGATTCGACTGATGGGAGACAAAGTGTCCGCTATTCAGGCGATGAAACAGGCCGGAGTTCCTACCGTTCCAGGCTCTGATGGACCACTAACAGAAGACACTGCGCACACTCTTGAGGTTGCGCAGCGGATAGGCTACCCGGTTATTATCAAAGCCGCAGCGGGCGGTGGCGGACGTGGGATGCGTGTTGTGCACAGCGAAGAGGCACTACTCAACTCAGTGCAACTCACTCAAGCTGAGGCGTCTGCGGCATTCGGCTCAGATGTCGTCTACCTAGAAAAATTCCTGCAAACACCCCGTCACGTGGAGATTCAAGTACTGGCCGACGGTCAGGGTAATGCGATACATCTCGGCGATCGGGACTGCTCCTTGCAGCGCCGGCATCAGAAAGTAATAGAGGAAGCACCGGCGCCGGCAATTCCTCAGGCCGCGCGTGATGCAGTGGCTCAGTCCTGTATTGCAGCTTGTATTGCTATTGGCTACCGCGGTGCGGGGACTTTCGAATTTCTGTATGAGGACGGCGGCTTTTATTTCATTGAAATGAACACGCGGGTGCAGGTTGAACATCCTGTTACCGAGATGATCACCGGCGTGGATATCGTTCAAGAGCAACTGCGCATTGCCAGTGGCCTGCCGTTATCTCTGAAGCAAGGTGAGATTCAACTTCGCGGACATGCCTTTGAGTGTCGCATCAATGCAGAGGATTCAGAGACCTTTATGCCATGCCCCGGCATGGTAACGACATTTCACGCACCTGGCGGACCCGGCGTGAGGGTGGACTCACATCTTTATGACGGCTACACCGTACCGCCTTATTATGATTCTCTGGTCGCCAAAATAATCTCCTACGGTGAAAGCCGCGAGATTGCGCTGGCTAGAATGCGTGTTGCGCTAGACGAACTCGTTGTCGAGGGTATTCGCACGAATACGCCGCTGCATCGAGACTTAGTGCGCGATGCAGCATTCAAGACAGGCGGTGTGAGTATTCACTATCTCGAGAGCAAGCTAAAAAATTAGCTTCTGTAATCCTCATCCTAGTCTGAGCCATCGCATATTAGTGCTCACTTCGGCCCTCACTGACGCTATTGCACTTATTGGAACTATACTGTGACATGGCTACAACTTCGGCTAGACATTGCGCGCGCAGATGTGGCCGCGCTGGAGGACTTACTCTTGGCGGCAGGTGCTGCAGCTGTTACTTTGGAAGACAATGCCGATCAACCACTGCTGGAACCCGGCGTAGGGGAAACGCCCCTCTGGAACCAGACACGGCTCACTGCACTTTTTGCAGCAGACACAAAGATGGAACAGATCTGGCAGGCACTCCCTGAAAGTTTACTGCACAGGACCAACCCCCGGGTAGACATCCTGGAAGACAAGGACTGGGAACGAGAGTGGATACAACACTACCAACCTATGCAGTTTGGACGACGTCTGTGGATATGTCCTAGCTGGCTCGAGCCCCCTAATCCAAGCGCAGTGAATCTGCTACTGGATCCGGGTTTAGCTTTCGGCACAGGAACACACCCCACTACTGCCATGTGCCTGCAACAACTGGACCGCATGCCGTTAACAGGAAAAACCGTGGTGGATTACGGGTGCGGGTCTGGAATCCTCGCAGTGGCCGCGATAAAACTAGGCGCCACTCTGGGATTAGGCATAGATAACGACCCACAGGCTCTCGCTGCCTGCCGAGATAATGCAGCACGCAACGGCATTGCACCAGAAAATCTCCCGGTGGCGTTGCCAAGCGATGTCGACCACAAAGCTTGGCAGCAACGAGCGGAGGTCGTTGTCGCGAATATTTTAGCCGGGCCTTTGACAGACTTATCCGACATCTTGCTGGATTTTCTTCAACCTGCCGGCACACTTATATTATCGGGTTTATTGCACAACCAAGCTGAAGCACTATGCGCGCACTATGCGCAGACACTGCAATTACGTATTGTCGACGAAAAAGACGGCTGGGTCTGCCTACAGGGGAAGCGCGCCGCCCAGTAGTCGGTCTATTAAATCAAAAATTAAAATCGCTGCTTTTTTATGCATAATTTCTTTTCCACGTTACACCTACCGAGTATGATGTCGGATCATTTTTGGAAGCCACCCTCAAGCGTCGTTCCATGATAGATATCGGACCTTACAGATTGCCCAACAGCGTCGCGCTAGCCCCGATGGCGGGCGTTACCGATCTGCCTTTTCGACGCCTATGCTCGCGGTTCGGTGCAGGTTTGGTTGTGTCGGAAATGATCAGCTCTAATCCTCGTTTGCGTCACTCGCCCAAGACCCAATGGCGCAGCCAACACGACCATGAGATCGCACCGCGCTCAATACAAATTGCAGGCAGTGAGCCACTCCAGATGGCGGCAGCTGCTCGCCACAATGTGGAACATGGCGCGCAAATCATTGATATCAATATGGGCTGCCCTGCCAAAAAAGTCTGCCGTAAAGCAGCAGGGTCAGCTCTGCTGGCCGACGAAGCTCGCGTAAAATCTATTTTACTCGCGGTTGTTGATGCCGTAGATGTGCCCGTTACCCTCAAAATTCGCACTGGCGCCGCGCCCAGCGCTAGAAATGGCATATCCATCGCTCGCATTGCCGAAGATGCCGGCATTGCAGCCTTGGCAGTGCATGGTCGAACTCGAGCTTGCGGCTTCAAAGGACAGGCAGAGTACGACACCATCGCCGCCATTGTTGGCGCGATAAATATACCAGTGTTCGCCAACGGCGACATTGACTCTCCGCAGATGGCAGCCAAAGTAATTGCGCACACCGGTGCGGCGGGCATCATGGTGGGCAGAGCAGCCCAAGGCCGGCCATGGCTTTGCGGTCAGATAGCAACATATCTGGATACCGGAGTGATGCCCGCAGCACCCGCGGCTGACCAACAACTGGCGACGCTGCATCATCACATTGTCCAACTGCACAAGTTTTACGGCGGTTTTATGGGTGTACGTATCGCTCGCAAGCACGTCGGCTGGTATCTCAATGCTCGCTGCGACACGCGCGAACAACACAGACAATTCAATCAACTGACATCTCCTGAACAGCAGCTACATTACATACGGCAGCTATCGGGATTCGCACTTAATGAGGAAATTGCAGCATGACAAGGGCTGACCACTTACCTGTTCCCGTAGCAAGCACGTTGACCGCCGCCAATGACAATGACCCGTTAGCAATAGAGGTCAGCAACCTCCGCGATTCCGTAACGGCATCGGTACGCTCGTATCTGGCTGAACTGGATGGTCAACTCTCTACTGACGTTTATCAGATGGTCTTAGCGGAAGTTGAAGCGCCACTGCTAGCAGAAATCATGATATATACCCGCAACAACCAGACCAAGGCCTCGCTGATGCTGGGCCTGAACCGAGGGACACTGCGTAAAAAACTGAAGCAGTACAACCTGACCAGCGATAAAGATTAAGGAAGCGACATACACATGAGTGATCTCGTCAAAGTTAGGCGCGCCTTAATAAGCGTTTCCGACAAATCAGGTATCGGAGAATTTGCCATCGCCCTAAGCGCGCTGGGCGTTGAACTGCTATCAACAGGGGGTACCTATCGCTTGTTACGGGATCTGGGATTGGATGTGACTGAGGTTGCAGACTACACCGGCTTCCCCGAAATGATGGATGGACGGGTCAAAACTCTGCACCCCAAAGTGCATGGCGGTATTTTGGGACGTCGAGGGCAAGATGACGGCGTAATGGCTGCACATGGAATTGAGCCCATCGATATGGTTGTGGTAAACCTCTATCCATTTTCTGCAACGGTTGCTAAGCCGGACTGTACCTTAGAAGACGCCATTGAAAATATCGACATAGGCGGACCCACGATGGTGCGTGCTGCGGCTAAAAATCACCGTTTCGTCAATGTTGTGGTGAATGCCTCTGATTACAGCGAAATTCTCAGCGAGATGCAGTCTAACGGCGGCAGTACCAGCCTCAAAAGTCGCTTTAATTTGGCGATCAAAGCCTATGAACACACCGCCGCTTATGACGGCGCGATCGCCAACCACTTTGGCACAATGGTAGAAGACGGCTCGCAAAAATTTCCCCGCACCTTCAACGCCCAATTTCACAGATTGCAAGAAATGCGCTATGGCGAAAACCCTCATCAGCAGGCGGCTTTCTACGTTGAGGCCGATCCCGCTGAAGCTGGCATCGCTACCGCACGGCAAATTCAGGGCAAAGCACTCTCTTACAACAACGTCGCGGACACCGACGCTGCGTTAGAGTGCGTCAAAAACTTCCATGAGCCTGCCTGCGTCATCGTCAAACATGCCAACCCCTGTGGTGTCGCGATCGCGGGGACTATCAGTGAAGCCTATGACCTGGCGTTTGCTACCGACACGGAATCGGCCTTCGGTGGCATTATCGCCTTCAACCGTGAGTTGGACGCGAAAACTGCGGCGAGCATCGTAGAACGCCAGTTTGTTGAAGTTATCATCGCTCCCAGCGTCAGCGAGGAGGCGGCAGCGCTGGTGGCAGACAAGAAAAACGTGCGCCTACTTTCCTGCGGCGAATGGTCATCACCCGGCCCCGCGCTTGACTATAAACGTGTTAATGGTGGCCTGCTGATACAGGACCGTGACTTAGGAATGATTAGCAGGGCTGACCTTAACGTCGTGAGCAAGTGTCAGCCGACTGAGCAACAGCTACAAGATTTAATGTTTGCCTGGACAGTTGCAAAATTCGTCAAATCCAACGCCATTGTCTATGCCGCCAACGGACAGACTATCGGTGTCGGCGCAGGGCAAATGAGCCGCATTAATTCTGCGCGCATTGCGGCGATCAAGGCCGAGCATGCCGGACTGTCTGTGCAGGGGTCAGTGATGGCCTCCGACGCATTTTTCCCGTTCCGAGATGGCATTGACAACGCCGGGCATGCAGGCGTTGCTGCGATCATCCAGCCGGGTGGCTCTATTCGTGATGATGAAGTAATTGCCGCCGCCGATGAGCATGGTATGGCAATGGTGTTTACTGGAATGCGTCACTTTAGACACTAGGGAATTAGCATGAATATTCTGGTCATAGGCAGCGGTGGTCGTGAGCACGCTCTGGCATGGAAAGCGGCGCAGTCAGCCTCTGTAGAGACAGTCTATGTTGCCCCCGGCAATGCTGGCACCAGCATTGAGGCTGGACTTGAAAACGTCAGCATCGACCCGATGGATTTTAATGCGCTCGCCGATTTTGCCGAGGGTAACGATGTGAGCTTGACTATCGTAGGCCCTGAAACACCCTTGGTTGAAGGCATCATAGACTACTTCCAATCACGTAATCTCCGTTGCTTCGGACCCAGCAAAGGCGCAGCCCAACTGGAAGGCTCCAAGGCATTTACTAAAGATTTCCTGGCACGACATAGCATTCCCTCTGGCGCCTATGGCAACTTCACAGAACTGGAACCCGCGCTTGCCTACCTGCGAGAGCAGGGCGCCCCAATTGTAGTAAAGGCAGATGGGCTGGCAGCAGGCAAAGGAGTCATTGTCGCGGAGACGCTAGCAGAGGCGGAGGAAGCGGTCACCGACATGCTTGCTGGCAACGTGTTCGGTGAGGCCGGTTGTCGCGTAGTAATTGAAGAGTTCCTACCCGGCGAAGAAGCCAGTTTTATTGTCATTGTTGACGGCAGCCATGTGCTACCCATGGCCAGCAGCCAGGACCATAAACGCATCGGTGAGGGCGACACCGGCCCCAACACTGGCGGCATGGGCGCCTACTCACCGGCCCCAGTGGTAGACACCGCGGTACATCAGCGCATCATGGAAAGGATAATTTTACCCACGGTTGAAGGCATGGCCGCAGAAGGTAATGATTACACGGGGTTTCTGTATGCGGGTCTCATGATTGATGCCGATGGGAACCCTCGAGTCATCGAGTATAACTGCCGTTTTGGTGACCCTGAAACTCAGCCCATCATGATGCGCCTGCAATCGGACCTTGTGGCATTGTGTGATGCCGCGCTGGACGGCACTCTGGACCAAAGCAACGCTCAGTGGGATGAGCGCTGCGCCATAGGGGTCGTCCTCGCTGCCGGCGGCTATCCAGCTGCATATGCCCAAGGCGCCGTGATCACAGGTCTCGATACCGCGCACGGTGACAACATTAAGGTGTTTCACGCGGGCACTGCCCACAGTGAACAAGGGGTTGTTACTAGCGGCGGTCGCGTCCTGTGCGTTACTGCGCTAGGTAATGACATTGCCAGTGCACAGCGCGCTTGCTATGCAGCCGCACAAAACATTAAATGGGACGGCATAACCTTGCGTAAGGACATTGGTTGGCGCGCCATAGCGCGTTATAATAGCAATGGATCATAGGTAAAGAGACATCTAATATGCAAGCACGACGCCTGTCATTGCTAGACAAACTCATCGGCGAAGCAGACTCGGTAATGAGAACTATCACCAGTCGTGGCAATCAGGCGAGGCGCCCATCACCCTCGCAGGGCCATCTAGAATCAGAACTATCAGAGCCAACGCGCAAGCACGTGGCGGGTTTGATGCGGGTTAACCACACCGGTGAAGTCTGCGCTCAGGCGCTGTATCAGGGGCAGGCACTAACGGCAAAATTGCCCACGGTACGCGATGAAATGCAGCAGGCTGCGCTGGAAGAGGTTGACCATCTAGTATGGTGCGAGCAGCGCTTAAAGGAACTGGGTAGTCGCGCCAGCTACCTAAATCCAGCCTGGTATGGCATGTCCTTCGCACTCGGCGCCATCGCTGGTGCAATCGGCGATAAAGCGAGCCTAGGATTTGTAGCCGCGACGGAAGAGCAAGTCTGTAGTCACCTGCGCGACCATCTCAAACAATTGCCTGACGAGGATCGAAAATCCGCTTTGATCCTGCAGCAGATGCTGGACGATGAACAACGCCATGCTGATAATGCACTAGAAGCGGGCGGCATAGACTTTCCGCGACCCGTAAAACAAGCCATGAGCGCGTTATCACTGCTTATGACGCGGACGAGCTATCGAATTTAACGGACTTGTTTAATCCCCCTCGCAGCCCTAGTCAATCCTGATGGCGCAGGCATTGGTAAATGCCTACCATAAATCTACTCTAAATCGCCGGAGCAAACTCCACCATCTCATAGCTGTGGGTGATTTCGACACCAGCGGCACCGAGCATGATAGATGCAGAGCAGTATTTCTCAGCCGAAAGCTGCACCGCCCGCTTTACGTGGTTCTCTTTTAGCCCAACCCCGACAACGATAAAATGCATGTCGATCCTCGTGAAAACCGCGGGCACTGCATCAGCGCGATCCGCATTCAACTCCACGCGACAATCCACCACCTGCTGCCGCGATTTCTTCAACATGGTCAGCACATCGTAGATAGAACAGCCCCCCGCCCCGAGAAGCAGCATTTCCATTGGGCGAGCGGCAAGGTTGCGACCGCCAAGGTCTTCCGGACCATCCATCACCACAGTGTGTCCACTGCCTGACTCACCAACGAACATAGCACCGTCCGCCCACTTAACTGTCGCCTTCATTGAAAACATCTTCCTATATTAAAACACGAGGAAATCTAACCGAAAAAGTACATTATAGTTAATCGGAGACACTGAGGCGCCGAGTATGTTGTCCAAGCAACAAAAGCGCTATGCCTTCTCGAAAAGAAACGCGATTCCAATGATCTCTATGTGCTCAAAAAAATAACTCGCTTAATTTCTGACCGGGCTTCTCCGCACGCATAAACGCCTCCCCCACCAAAAAAGACTGCACACCGGCATCACGCATCGCAGTCACATCCGCAGCCGTATGAATGCCGCTCTCAGTGATAATCAACCGATCAGCAGGGATGTACGGCAAAAGCTCTAAGGTTGTTTCCAGACGTGTTTCAAAACTGTGTAAATCGCGATTGTTAATACCTATAAGTGGTGTTGCCAAATCAAGTCCTCGCTCTAACTCCGCGCGATCATGTACCTCAACCAACACATCCAATCCGATCTCAGCGGCAGCGTGCGACAATTCGCGCATTTGCTCGTCCGCGAGCGCAGCCACAATTAGCAACACTGCATCTGCACCAAATGCTCGCGCTTCCACGACCTGATAAGGATCCACGGTGAAGTCCTTACGCAACACGGGTAAATCACAAGCTGATCTAGCCTGCTCAAGATACGTTTCACTACCTTGAAAAAAGTCCCGGTCAGTAAGCACCGAAAGACAGCAGGCCCCTCCGTCCTGGTAGCTACTGGCAATCTGTGCGGGGTCGAAATCCTCGCGAATCACGCCTTTGCTAGGCGAAGCCTTCTTGACTTCGGCGATAACCGCGGGCCCACCTACAGCTACCCTTTGATGAAGCGCCGCTGAAAATCCACGCAGCGCACTCTGCTCTTGAATACGTCCTTCGAGACTGGCGAGGGAGTGCTTTGATTTGCGTTCGGCGACTTCTTCCGCTTTGCGCGCCAAAATTTTGCGCAAAATAGTGGGCGCGCTCTTCGTCATCACATCAACCATTCCCACGCATCAACTGCGTAAAATCAACAAACTGCTTGAGCTTTTCCGCAGCCAATCCGCTAGCTAAGGCATCCTCAGCCATCGCAACACCGTCCGCCAAGGTCGCGGCAATCCCGCTAACATAAATTGTCGCACCCGCATTGAGGGCGAGCATCGCGCCAGCTTTTTTCGATGCCTCGTCACGAGCACCCGCCAAGGCGCTCCGAATTAAGGCAGCAGAGGCTTCCGCGCTATTGACAGATAAACCGTCCAGACTCTGCAGTGGCAGCGAAAAATCCTGAGGACTGATATGGTAAGTCTCGATATTTCCATTGCACAATTCGGTTATAGAGGTCCCCGTCGCAATTGAAATCTCATCCAAACCATCATCCGAGTGCACGATCATTGCGTGTTCGGACCCAAGAGATTTAAGGACTTCTGCCATGGGCTGACATAGATCTGCAGCGAATACGCCAATGAGCTGGCGCGTCACGCCAGCAGGGTTGGTCAAGGGCCCTAAAATATTAAATACCGTGCGTATACCCAACTCCTTGCGCGGGCCAATAGCGTGGCGCATGGCAGAGTGATGCGCCGGAGCAAACATAAACCCCACGCCAACTTCCATAATCGCACGCGCTACCTGACCAGGGTCAAGATCCAGAGGCATCCCCAGTGTCTCCAGCACATCAGAACTGCCACTGGTACTCGAGACAGAACGATTTCCATGCTTGGCAACTTTTGCTCCAGCGGCAGCGGCAACAAAACTCGCACCCGTAGAAACGTTAAATAAATTGGCGCCGTCACCCCCGGTTCCCACTAGGTCGACTAGATGAGGATCGCTGACGATTACCGGTGTAGCGAGGTCACGCATCACCTGCGCTGCGCCAGCAACCTCTTCTGTTGTCTCTCCTTTCATACGCAAAGCAACGAGCAAGCCGCCGACCTGCGCATCGGTGGCATCTCCCGACATTATCTGGTGCATGACCGCTCTCATTTCCTCACGCTGAAGACTCTCTCCTACAACGACTTTAGCCAACGCCTGTTGAATATCCATTCTTAAGTCCCCTATTGCTGCAGAAAATTACGCAATAAATCATGTCCATGCGCTGTAAGAATCGACTCCGGATGAAACTGCACACCTTCAATAGCCAATTCTCGATGACGTAGACCCATAATTTCATCGAGTTCGCCCGATTCAGTCTCGGTCCAAGCGGTAATTTCCAGACAGCTTGGCAAGCTCTCCCGCTCCACCACCAAACTATGATAGCGCGTCGCCTCAAACGGTTGACTGAGGTTTCGAAAGACACCATCACCGCGGTGGTGTATAGGCGAAGTTTTCCCGTGCATTACTCTGCGCGCACGCACCACCTTACCTCCGAAGACTTGTCCAATGCTCTGATGACCAAGACAGATACCAAGCAAAGGCGCCACTCCAGCGTAGCGGCGAATAACTTCCATGGAAATGCCCGCTTCGTTCGGCGTGCACGGTCCGGGCGAAATAACAATTTTCTCGGGTGCGAGTAACGCAATATCATCGACGGCGATCTCATCATTTCTGACCACCCGTACCTCCGCGCCAAGTTCGCCCAGGTACTGCACCACGTTGTAAGTGAACGAATCATAGTTATCAATCATCAACAGCATGTTCACTCTCCCCTGCTAACACCATGGAGGCTGCGCGAAACATAGCACGGGCCTTGTCATGGGTCTCCTTCCATTCCATTACCGGGATGGAGTCTGCAACGACCCCACCGCCCGCCTGCACGTATAATTTGCCGTCTTTGACCACCGCAGTACGAATCGCGATTGCGGTATCCATATCGCCCGCCCAAGAAATATACCCCACCGCACCGCCATAGACGCCGCGCTTGACCGGCTCGAGTTCGTCAATAATTTCCATGGCGCGGATTTTAGGTGCCCCGCTAAGTGTCCCTGCTGGCAGGGTTGCGCGCAGCACATCAAAGGCAGACTTACCAGACTTCAGCTTGGCGCGCACGTTCGACACGATATGCATCACGTGAGAATAACGCTCTACCACCATTTTGTCCGTTAACTCTACCGAACCCGTCTCCGCGATTCTTCCCACGTCATTGCGCCCAAGGTCAATCAGCATCAAATGCTCGGCTATTTCCTTAGGATCAGCCAATAATTCGACTTCGAGAGCCTCATCTTCATCCTCTGTGAGACCACGCCGCCGCGTCCCTGCAATAGGTCGGACCGTCACCATGCCTTTTTCCTGCCGAGCCAAGATTTCAGGCGAAGAACCCACAATATGAAAATCTTCCATATCCAGATAATACATATATGGCGAGGGGTTGAGATTGCGCAGCGCTCGATAGAGATTCAACGGGGGCGCACTGAAAGGAATACTCATTCGCTGTGAGGGCACCACCTGCATGACGTCGCCGGCCAACACATATTCCTTAACCTTCTCAACACTAACCTCATAAGTCGCCTGAGTAAAATCAGACTCAGCCTGCTGCTCTAAAGTCGAGCTGTCCGCCGCCTCTAACACAACATCCGGGAGGGGCCGCATAGGCTCGCGCAAACGTGCCACTAGGATGGACAATCTGTCCTGAGCTTTTTCCAACGCATGATCCGTCGAGGGATCTACATTGACTATTAGGCGAATGGTGCCAGAAAGATTATCGAACACCAGAACTTCCTCAGACACCATCAACAAAATATCGGGGGTTCCCAAAGCATCCGGAGGTATTCCTGCTCGCAGGCGCGGCTCAACATAGCGCACGGTATCATAGCCAAAATACCCCACTAATCCGCCATGGAAAACAGGAAGATCACTACGTGGCGCGGCTCGATAACGCTGCTGAAAAGCCTCGGCAAAAGCCAGGGGGTCGGCCACCTCGTCTGTTTCACTAAGAACGCCATCCTCCCAGACCTCAACGCGATATCCAAAAACCTTCAACAACTTTCGACACGGCAAGCCTATGATGGAGTAACGGCCCCACTTTTCGCCGCCTTGTACAGATTCAAAGAAATAAGAATAAGGCCCTTCCGCAACTTTACGGTAGGCACTAAGTGGGGTTTCTAAATCGGCCAGCGCTTCGCGGCTGACAGGGATTCGGTTGTAATTTTGCGCTGCTAGCGCAGCAAAGTCTTGCGGGTTCATGATGTGTCCTCGGAGAGTAAAGGTGCTTAATCAGGTCGTAAAGAAGCCTTGGCTACCATCGCCAGCAGGTGACCTCACACATCGACAGCAAGCCGATATTTTTTCGCAATGCTGTTTTCACAGCGCTCTCCAAGAAAGTACACCTTCTATTGTACCTGTAGGTTTACGGTTGGCAAACGGGCTTAGCAGCCCAATTCTGTGAAGAAAGTTTGATTTTAGAGGGCTTTAAGCCGTTCAAGTGGGACAGGCCGCTGTGGCAGGGCACTACAGACAGGGCCAGCGCTCTGAGGCACAACTCCTCAGCAACGGCATACGTTCACACTCAAGACCCCAATCTCATGCGCAAATCCCTAGCTATGCACCACCGACCTTGCGCAACTCCGACCTCATCTTTTCAATAACGTCTGCGTAGTTAGGCTGACCGAAAATCGCAGAGCCCGCCACAAACGTATCAGCCCCTGCTGCCGCAATCTGAGCTATGTTCTTCGGTGTGACGCCACCGTCGATCTCGAGGCGAATATCAAAACCTGAAGCGTCAATCATGTCACGTGCTTCACGCAGCTTTTGAACAGTCGAAGGAATAAATGATTGCCCTCCAAACCCTGGATTGACTGACATCAGCAGCACCATATCGACCTTGTCCAGTACATAGCGCAGAACATCCAGACCCAAATGCGGATTGAACACTAAACCTGATTTACAGCCTGCATCGCGAATAAGCTGCAGTGACCGATCGACATGTGTGGAAGCGTCGGGGTGAAAGGTAATATAGGTGGCACCGGCCTCAGCAAAGTTTTTAATTAACGGGTCAACTGGGCTCACCATCAAATGCACATCGATATCAGCGGTAATTCCGTACCTGCGAAGAGCGCTACAAACCATAGGCCCAATAGTGAGATTCGGCACATAGTGATTATCCATGACGTCAAAATGCACGATGTCAGCTCCTGCATCGAGCACTGCGTCGACCTCCTCTCCCAAACGAGCGAAATCAGCGGAGAGAATAGAAGGGGCTATTTTGTAATCGACCATTTTGGTCTCCAGTCCATATTCAGATTCACATTCTAACGATTAAGTGGTGGCGATACACACGGATATCAGCATCGCTATGCGAGACAGACGCAATATTTGACCTAAATAAAGCCCCCTATCATACTATTCAACTCCCGCAACCGCTCAGGTGTGCCCACATCCAGCCACTGTCCGGCATACCGCTCGCCGCCCAATTGCCCCTTCCTTATCGCCGCGTCCAGCAGCGGCCTGAGGGGCATTCTACCCCGTGGCATTGCAGCGAAAAGTGCTGCTGTATAAATGCCTAGCCCGGCATAGGTAAAACCATATGCGCCCGCTTCCAAGGGCTTGATCCAGCCCTCATTATCTAACTGGAAATCACCAAATATGTGCTGTGGCGGGTTTTCTACCATGACTAAGTGGGCGACCTCATCGGGCCGCAGACGATATGCGATTAGCTGTTCAAACGGATAGTCGAACCAGATATCGCCATTTATCACCATAAAGGGCTTATTGCCCAGCAGGGGCAGCGCATTCACAATACCGCCCGCTGTCTCCAAGGGCGATCCCTCTCGCGAGTAGACAATCGTGACACCCCATTGACTGCCATCGGCGCAATAATCCATTATCTGCTGACCAAGGTGCGCAACATTAATCACGATCTCACTGCAACCAGCAGATGCCAACCGCCGAATATGGTGTTCGATCAGCGGGGTACCAGCCACTCGCAACAGTGGCTTGGGGGTATGCTCTGTCAACGGACGCATGCGTTCTCCAACACCTGCTGCCAGTATCATTACCCTCACCGTATTTTACTCCAACCCTGAGTCATCATCAAAGGGGCAAGGCGCTGCGAAAAAAAGCTGCTGAAGTCGGCAAAAAGGGGCTCTTTGTCCGAATACTGATCAGCCACTTGGAGCACGTATTCAATCACCAGCGGCAGATCGTCAAGATAGCCGGACTTCCCATCGCGAAGGTAAAGACGGGAAAAGGTGCCCAATACTTTTATATGCCGCTGCAGTCCCATCCAATCGAACCAGCGCAGGAATAACGCCTCGTCCGTGCATGTTAATAGTCCCTGTGAACACAAACGATCACGATACCGGTGCACCCAAGCTTGGACCCGCTCGAGCGGCCATTGTATATAACAATCTCGCAACAGCGATACCAGATCATAAGTAACAGGTCCCACCACTGCATCCTGAAAATCGATTACTGCTAACCCCTCGGCGCCAAACAGCATTAGATTGCGGCTATGAAAATCTCGATGTACTACTACCGACGGTTGCTCTAGCGCACTGCTTATTAGCCGCTCAAAGAACGCGTCCAGCAGGACCTGCTCAAGCGGAGTCAGCTGATATCCCAGCAATCCCTCGACAAACCATCGCTGAAAACGCCCTAACTCTTCACCCAATAGTGCGTTGTCGTATGAACCGAGGCCAGCATCGCTGGTCTCCACTGCTGCCATTTTAACCAATACGTCAAAAGCTAGCGTGTAATAGCGGTCTACCGAATCTGTGTTCAATGCAGGCCATAACAACTGATCACCAAGGTCTTCCAATAGTAAAAACCCACGATCTAAGTCCACGCCCAAAATAGCGGGAACTTTCACTCCGGCCATATCGAGCAAAGCGTCTATCCGCAGAAATGCTTCATTCTTCTCTGTGGAAGGCGGAGACTCTGCGAGCACATAAGTCTGTGAAGCGACTTCAAAACGAAAATAGCGCCGGTTACTGGCATCCCCAGCCACCGGGGCCATATGCGGCTTAACAGCGCCATCAGGCTGCCCCAACACCGACATAGCCCACGGTAAAAGTGCTTTTGGTACATGCCGCGATGTCACAATTTTCTCCTACTTAAAAATTTGACGGACAACAAGGAAGGGATGCTTTAGACTCTTCCTGTATCCTCAAATATACCCTGACCTAGATGACGCCTGTCTGCGCTAACCGCTATCGTTCTCTCGCTTATGCGACTATGTGGCTGGCGTTTGTGGCGCTAGGCTTAAGCCTCTCGCATGCGGCGCTGGCACAGGATAACAATATGGGCGGCTGTGCCGCCAATGAAAATGCAAATTCAGAGCGCTGTTCTGAGACTGCAGATCCCACCGACGACACTCCGCATTTTGCGCTGGATTGGGTGCCTTTAGCGGCGGTGCCTGAATCTTTACGTGACCGCGAGTGTTTAAATTGTAAGGGGGCTTACATAGACCCCCTGGCACAGGAAAACACCAGTGTGCCATTAGAAGAAGAACATATCCGTGCCCTAGCCAATAGCACGCAGATGCAGGGCAATGAGATTATAATGACCGGGGAAGCAAACGCAGTGCAAGGCTATCGTCGTATGCGTAGCGATGAGGTCTTAATTGATCGAACGGATGAGTCGTCTATTCTCACAGGCAATATCACCCTGCGCGAACCTAACCTGTTGCTGCTAGGTGATAGCGCTGAAATCAATTCCAAGACAGGCGAAGCTGTTGTTTATAACAGCCAGTTCGTATTCCACAGTGAGCATATGCGAGGCTCAGCAGATATCCTCGAGCGCGATCTAGAAGGTTTAATCCACGTTCACAACGGCACCTTTACTTATTGTCCGCCGGGCGAAAATGACTGGGTCGTGCTTGCAAAAGAGATGGAGTTTAACCTCGATAATGGCTTGGCAACACTGCACCACGCCAAGGTCGAGGTAGAAGGGGTACCGGCCTTTTACACCCCATGGCTGCGTATACCCCTTGATGATCGGCGCCGTACAGGCGTTTTGTGGCCCGATTTTGGCAATGACAGCAACGGCGGGCTAGACGTCAGTGCACCTGTCTATATTAATCTGGCTCCCAACTACGATGCACTTTACGTACCCCGCTATATCGAAGAGCGAGGCTTGAATAATGCACTGCAGTTACGCTATTTGAACCCGCTTTTGGGGCAATGGCTGGTCGGCGGCGCCTACATGGCTGATGACAAAAAATACAGTGACCAGACATCGGAGACCGGTAGCAGTGATCGCTGGCTGGGGGTAGTGAAACAAAACGGTCTGTTTCAGCAGCGTTGGCAATCGAGGGTGGATTACAGCAAAGCTAGCGATGTGGACTATATGAAGGACCTAGAAACGAGCAGTATCGACGCCCAGCGCAAAACGAGCTTGCTGCAGATGGCCTCACTGAATTATCTGGGCGACAGTTGGCTGACGACTTTGCTGACCCAACAGTTCCAGTCACTGGCAGACGACATCAGTAAGGGGTATGAAGCAATACCGCAGATTAGCAGTACTTACCGCGGCAGCAGCAACCCCTTCACGGTGAAACCAATTTTCCTCGCACAGTATTCAAATTTCGACAACCAACGGGATGTTGTGACAGGTCAGCGCGCCTATGGCGAAGCAGGGTTGAGCTATCCAATGCTATGGTCCTTTGGACACTTCAAGCCAACACTAAAATACCGTCAAGTGAATTATGAACTGAATGACTCGACCTTATTCCAAGATAACAGTCCATCGGCCGGCGCACCGCTCGCGAATCTGGATGCAGGTCTGATTTTTGATCGCCAGACCCGTTTTGCAGGTAGGCGTTTTTTGCAAACACTAGAGCCCCGTGTTTACTACCTCTATAGCAAATATGAGGATCAAACAGACCAGCCGCTTTTCGACACGGCTGAACTGACCTTCACCTATTCTCAACTATTTCGAGAGACACGCTTCGCTGGACATGACCGACTGGATGATGCCAACCAGGTCTCCCTAGGCCTGATTAGCCGCTTGATTGACGATGAATCCGGTCGCAATTTGCTCACAGCCAGTGTCGGTCAGATCTACTATTTTGACGATAGACAAGTACGCCAGGGATTAAATGCAGCCCCGCAGGAACGGTCAACGTCGGAAATCGCGGGAGAACTACTGGCCAGGCCTACGGAGCACCTAGGTCTGCGCACCAGTGTTGTCTGGAATCCAGAGGAAGATAATTTCAATTCAGGCTTCTTTGAAGGTAGCTACCAGCCGGACAACGGCAGTATTTTCAACATTGGTTATTCTTATCGCCGTCTTGCGCCAGCATTCAACAACCGGCAGCTGACCAATGAGGTCAGTGTCTCTAGTTATCTGCCTCTCGACAACAACTGGAGTATATTCGCGTCCATGAGCTACTCTTTAGAGGATGATATCAGCGTAGAAGATATGTTCGGTGTGGAATATGATAGCTGCTGCTGGACAGCGCGCTTGCTGCAATTACGCTATTACAACAATGATTCTGGAGCTATACCTAACTTTAGCAATCCCAACTTGGAACGTGAAAGTACGATACAGTTTCAAGTGTTACTGAAGGGCATGGGTGGCTTCGGGAACCGGATAACTAACATTATGCAAACCATGATTAGGGGTTTTGACGAACGTGAATACTAAGACGCTACTGTTATCTGCAGGCATAATCTGGACCATTCTCGCGGGAGCCATAGTGCACGCTGCGACTGAAGTCATAGATCAGGTGGTTGCAATCGTGGATGATGACATCGTTATGGCCAGCGAATTACGTGAGAGAGTCGCCGCTGTGACCAATAATCTTCGGGCCAGAGGTATTACACCCCCGCCGAATAATGAGCTGATTCAAGACACATTGGATCGTCTGATTCTCGAAAGCATCCAGTTACAAAAAGGGAGCCGTGCCGGCGTCCGCATCTCTGACGAGCAGCTTAATCAAGCGATAAGCCGAATTGCGGCCCAAAACAATATGACCCTAGCACAGTTCCAGCAAGCCCTTGAGCAGCGCGACCAATCTTACAACGGTATGCGGGAGCAGGTTCGACGAGAAATGATCATCCAACGTGTGCAAGGAGGAAACGTCAATCAACGCATCCAAATCACAGAACAGGAAGTGGGCAACTTCTTAGACACGAAAGAAGGCAAATCCCTAACCCAGTCACAGTATCACGTGCTCCATGCACTGCTAGCATTGCAGTCAGACCCGAGTGACAGTGAAATTGCAGCCGCCCGCAAGCAACTGGATCAAGCGATGCAGCGCATTCGCGGCGGTGAACCCTTTGAAAAGACCGTCGAAAGCAGCAATCTGCCCTACCTTATCACTGACGGGGATCTCGGATGGCGAAAACTGGATGACCTACCGTCCATTTTCAGTGACATCGTGCCGCAATTGACGCCGGGCGAAACAGCAGGGCCTATTCGCTCAGACAGCGGCTTCCATTTGGTCTACTTGGAGGCAGTGCGCGGAAGAGAACAGATCGTCACCCAAACCAAGGCCCACCATATCCTGATAAAGTCTTCCGAGATTATGACAGATGAACAAGCCAGAGAGTTAGCGGCAGAACTGCGCGCGCGCGCCCTCGCCGGAGAAGACTTCGCAGAGCTGGCTAAAGAGTATTCGCAGGATATTGGTTCCGCTCAAGAAGGTGGCGAGTTGGGCTGGATGACCCCTGGGCAAATGGTGCCAGAATTTGAGGCCGCCATGGCCAATACTGCGCCTGGTCAGATATCCGCGCCGGTGCAGACGCCATATGGCTGGCATATAGTAGAAGTAGAAGGACGCAGGGAGCAGGATATGACCGATCAGGCCACTCGCGCCAAAGCCACAGATTACGTGCATCAGCGTAAATATCAAGAAGAGCTCGACGCGTGGCTACAACAAATTCGCGATGAAGCTTTTGTCGACGTAAAGTAGATTTTCACCATGCCGCTACCCAGAATTGCCATTACAGCGGGCGAACCCGCTGGCATCGGGCCGGACATCGTGTTGATGGCTGCGCAATACCCTTGGCCAGCGGAATTGGTTGTCATCGCAGACCCAGATATGCTGCAGCAACGAGCACTGACGTTAGGACTGCCGATTGACCTACAGACTTACACGCCAGACCTGCTACCTCAGGCACAGCAGCCTGGCACGCTGAAAATCCAGCCTGTTTCGCTCGCCATGCCGGCTATCGCAGGGATACTGAATACAGCGAATGCGGCTTATGTTTTGGGGACCCTCAGACATGCGGTAGAAGGCTGCATGAGCGGCCACTATGAAGCGATGGTGACTGGGCCCGTGCAGAAATCTGTCATCAACGATGCCGGCATTCCCTTCACAGGACATACGGAGTTTCTAGCGCAGGAGACAGGTACCGACAAGGTCGTCATGATGTTAGCAACCAAGGAACTGCGAGTCGCGCTTGCCACGACTCACCTAGCGCTCAAAGACGTACCCGGCGCGATCACGTCTGAACTTCTCTACCAAACCTTAAGTATTTTACATCAAGATCTGCGCGCTAAATTCGCTATAGACTCGCCGCGTATCGCGGTACTGGGCTTGAATCCTCATGCAGGAGAAGACGGCCACATGGGACGGGAAGAAGTGGAAATACTCACTCCGGTATTAGAGAACTTGCGGGCGAGCGGCATGCGTTTGAGTGGTCCCCTCCCCGCCGATACCGCCTTTAACCCTAAAGTGCTGAGCAATTGTGATGCCGTTTTTGCCATGTATCATGACCAGGGCCTGCCCGTATTAAAATACTCGGGATTTGGCCGTGCAATTAATATCACCCTAGGCCTACCTATCATTCGAACGTCAGTAGATCATGGCACAGCTTTAGATCAGGCGGCAACAGGCTCTGCAGACTGGCATAGCCTAGAGCAGGCTCTGATCATTGCCTGTGAACTGTGCGAGACTAGTCGCTAGAGACTGGGCGCCCCTAATGCTTTATTTTGTCCCGGCGTAACCGTGTAATACTCTCCGTATAGGCGCTCGTAACCTCCTTCGAATCACCCTCAGCTACAATGTTGCCATTTTCCAGCCAGATAACGCGATCACACATTTTCTCAACCTGATCTACCATATGAGACACAAACACGACCGTCTGTTCACCAGTAACACGGGCCTCCATCGCGGCTAGTGCCTTTCCCCGAAAATGGGCATCGCCTACACTTAGAATCTCATCGATCAGCAACACATCGACATGGGTCATCAGAGCAGTGGTAAAGGCGAGGCGTGAGCTCATACCGGCGGAATAGTTTTTCACTGGCTGCTCAAAGGAATCGCCCAACTCAGAAAATTCTTTAATATCAGCGAGAAATGATAAGGCTTGTTTTCGCGAGGAGCCCTGCAACATCGCTGCAAGAAGCGCGTTGTCGCGACCAGAAAGATCAGGCTTGAAGCCAAGACCTAGCGTCAGCAATGAGGCCGACTTCCCATGCGCCATCCTCACGGTGCCCTTGGTCGGCGCCAAAATGCCGGCCAATACCCTCAACAACGTGGTTTTTCCAACACCGTTTCTACCAACTATACCGAGGGTTTCACCGTCGTAGAGTTGCATTGAGACGTCCTGCAACACATGGTGCCTACCGTGATCAAAAGACTTCTTGCTAACATGGAAGCTGAGACTCACGTCTGTCAACTCCAACACAATAGGCTTGGTTTTACTCATGCAGTAAGTGCTCGCAACGCCAAATATTGACTGCGGTGGCGCATTACCAACACCATTACGCACATCAGTGCACCAAAACCCACTCCTATTGTAAAAAGATGCAGCATGTCGGGTGCTGTAGCATGCATCATTATTTGGCGATATGCGTCTATCAAAAAAGCAATGGGATTAAGGTCTAGAACCAATTTAGCTTTTTCGGCATCAAGCGACCGAACATCCCAAAAGATACCTGATGTAAACATCAGGAAAAGCATCCCCAAAGTAATCAACTGCGCAAAATCGCGTGCCAAACAGACCAGACAAGCGCCGACAAAAGCACAGGCGACTATAACCACATAATTTACAACCAGCAGGGGCACTAGATACCACCATGTGGCGGTGACGGCATAGCCGTTAGCGACCAGAATGATGGCCAACGTAGCAAACACCGCGATCTGTTTATAAATACCCTCTTGTACGACAGCCATTGGAAATAATGTCTTGGGGACATCGATTTTTCCGACCAGTCCTTTGCCGTTAACGATGCTGCTCGATGCTGATGCAACAGACTTTGAGAACCAGACAAAAACCAATTTTCCCGTCGCCAGAAACATTAAAAAATCGGCCTCACGTGAACCCATTATCGTAACGAAAACAACGTAAAACACACCCACCCAAAGCAGAGGCTCTAAAATCCACCAAATATAACCCAAGAAAAATCGAGTCGCGTCAGCGCGCAAATTCATTCTTGCCATAATATCGATGAGGTGGACATACTGAAGTAGCGACATGTAGCGATGGTTCCGTGCAAGGACTATTTATTTATTTGTCAGTGTAACAAAATGTTCAATGAATGAACCAATCTGCGGTATAAATACCCAAGACACAGGTTACAATAGCGCCCATGAGTCGCCAACCTTCAGAGCATCGGCCCCGAAAACGTTTCGGTCAAAACTTCCTGCAAGACGCAGCAGTCATCGATCGGATAATAGCATCAATTTATCCTAGGGCTGACGAACGACTGGTAGAAATAGGGCCAGGGCACGGCGCCCTGACTGCAGCACTAAGCAACAGCGGTTGCAGACTGGACCTGGTCGAGTTGGATCGAGACCTAATACCGGGTCTATTAGCATCTTTCAGTCTAAACTCGAGTTTTACATTACACAACGCCGATGCGCTTGATTTTGATTTCACTAGCCTGCTCAAAAAAAAATCAGCAGAATCAGATCGTCAACAGCAGCAACTGCGCGTAGTAGGTAATCTACCTTACAATATTTCTACGCCACTTATTTTTAAGTTGCTTGCTCACACTGACATCATTAAAGATATGCATTTTATGCTTCAGCTAGAGGTAGTAGAGAGGCTTTCCGCATCCCCGGGAAACAAGAACTGGGGTCGCCTCGGCATCATGGCGCAGTACCAGTGCCAAGTGGAACATCTGTTCAATGTCGCTCCCTATGCTTTTAATCCGCAACCAAAAGTGGAATCAGCTATTGTGAGGCTAACCCCTTGGGTTGAGTCACCGTGGCCCAAATGCAGCGAGCCTTTGTTACGAAAATTAGTGAAAGCAGCCTTTGCGCATCGCCGTAAAACCTTGCGTAATAATCTGAAAGAGATTATAGATAGCAATTGCTTAGAGGCGTTAGGAGTGGATCCGGGCGCCCGCGCCGAAACCCTAGAACTTCGACAATTCATTGAGATTACGAACGCTGTCCATGTCAAGAGCTGAATTTAATTCGTTGCTGGTAAGAGCTCATGTGGCGGCCGTCTATTTGCCCAGCCACTCCAGCCCCGCGCAAAATCAATATACGTTTGCCTACACCATTACCATCACCAATGGGGCAAGCCTGCCAGTACAATTATTGTCACGCCACTGGATCATCACTGATGCCGACGAGCAAATACAAGAGGTCCGGGGTGAAGGCGTAGTGGGAGAGCAGCCAGTCATACAACCACAGGCGTCTTTCCGCTACACCAGTGGCGCTAACTTAACCACACCCATAGGTTATATGGAGGGAAGCTATTCCATGGTGGTGCGTGAAACCATGGCAATAGACTCCGCTAGTTTGCCTACTTTTGAGGTCCCGGTTAGTGCCTTTTCTCTGCACACTCCCAACGCGCTAAACTAGGGCGTTATTATGAGCACCTATGTAGTAGGAGATATTCAAGGTTGTCTCCATCCACTCAAGTGCCTGCTGGAAACTGTGTGCTTTAACCCCACTAATGATGTGTTGTGGTCGGTGGGTGACATCGTCAACCGCGGCCCTGAATCGTTAGAGTCTCTGCGCTTTCTTTATAATATGCGAGACAGCCTGACGGTAGTATTGGGCAATCATGACCTGCATCTGCTGGCAATTGCAGCTGGCGTGCGTCGGCCCAGCCGCTCCGATACCTTCGACGAGATTCTCAAGGCACCAGACAGACAGGAATTGCTGGACTGGTTAGCGCAACAACCGTTGATACATCACCAATACGGTCACACTCTAGTGCATGCTGGCATTCCGCCCCAGTGGTCTCTATCCCAGGCGATCAGTTATGCCAGCGAGGTTGAGTCAGCGCTTCGTAGCGCGCAGTCTGCTATATTTTTAGGCGCGATGTACGGGGACGAGCCGGCCGTGTGGGCCGAGGCTCTCACAGGGACAACGCGCCTGCGCGTCATTACCAACTACCTCACACGAATGCGATACTGCACCAGTTCAGGCAGGCTCGATTTACAAAATAAGGGCGCTAGCCCTGAACTCGACACCGTCGACGCGGGCAACGAAAATGTCGATGCCTGGTTTAACCACCACCAGCGCAAAACCGCTAACGACCGCATACTGTTTGGCCACTGGGCCGCCATCGCGGGGCAGACCAATAATCCGAACGCAATCGGGCTTGATACAGGGTGTGTCTGGAACGGGACTATGTCGCTCTACCACCTCGAAAGCGGCGCAATCACGCGCTGCGCTTGTCAGGACGGGACGGGCGACGATCAACCCGTTACGAGTGAGCCATGACGCAGCATCTTCGAGCCTGTACACTGAATCTATGGATATCTATTTAGTTGGCGGCGCGGTTCGCGATACATTATTAAACTACCCTGTGGTTGAGCGCGACTGGGTTGTGGTTGGAGCGCAGCCGGATGAACTGCTGCGGCAGGGTTATTTACAAGTGGGTAAAGACTTTCCGGTTTTCTTACACCCCCAAACCAAAGATGAGTACGCACTGGCGCGCACCGAGCGTAAGCAGGGACATGGCTATACCGGCTTTACTGTAGATTGCGACCCATCGATTACCCTCGAAGCGGACCTTCTGCGCCGAGATCTCACTATCAATGCGATGGCTCGGGATATGGATGGCAATATTATCGATCCATATGGCGGCCAAGAGGATTTGCAACAGCGGGTACTGCGCCACGTTTCTGAAGCCTACGCGGAGGACCCTTTGAGGGTACTGCGCACCGCGCGCTTTGCCGCCCGTTACGCACATCTACAATTTACTGTCGCGCCTGAGACCATCACCCTCATGTCAAAGATTGTTAACCAGGGTGAACTCGCTCATCTGCCGGCTGAACGCGTCTGGGTAGAACTGGAAAAAGCACTAGGGGAGCGCAATCCTGAAGTGTTTATCAAAGTGCTGCGCGACTGTGGTGCATTAAAAAGATTACTGCCTGAAGTGGACGCACTATTCGGTGTGCCCCAGCCCGCTGAGTATCATCCGGAAATTGATACTGGGCAACACACTCTAATGGCATTGCAACAGGCCGCCGCACTGACCACCGAAACCGATGTCCGTTTTGCCGTGCTTCTGCATGACCTAGGCAAGGGCACCACAAACAAAATTGATTGGCCACGACATATCGGCCATGAGGAGCGCGGTGGCAAGCTGGTTGATGGGGTCTGCGAGCGACTGCGGGCACCGCGTCGCCATACTGAACTGGCACGCACATCGTGCCAGTACCATATTCTCTGTCACAGGGCACTCGAACTCCGAGGCCGAACCCTGCTGCGATTACTTAATGCCACTGATGCCCTGCGCCGTCCGGATCGTTTCGAAGCATTTTTACTCGCGTGTGAAGCTGACGCACGCGGTCGACTTGGGCTGGAAGAACGCGAGTACGCCCAAGCGAGCTATCTGCGCCAAGCGCTTGCAGCGGTCCAAAATGTTAACGCAAAAGAGTTTCAAGCATCAGGACTAGCAGGCAAAGCATTGGGAGACGCCATAGCCGCAGAACGCATCACGTTACTAGACCAACTGCGCCCTCAGCATTGACGGCGGAATGTTTCATTCTGCGCGGGAAATCACTGCACCACCCCACATGAAATCCACTTTTGATAATGCCTGACTGGATCGATCATAGGCCTGCCACAAGGACAGGTAACTGCGGTTCATCACGGGGTGCAGCGTATCAGGCGACAGCTCTGCCAGTGGACATAGCACAAAAGCATTGTCCAAAATTTCATCCCGCGGCAGTTGCACACCCTGCAAGACACCCACTTCGTTGTCAAAGGTCAGAATATCGATATCAAGGTGTCTGGCACTGAAGCGTGTCGCATTGGCGGGGCGCCCATGCTCGATTTCAATGCATCGCAGTATTGCCGACAGCTCTGCCACCGATAGCTCAGTGTTTATCGCCGCCACCAGATTCAAAAAAGGTTGACCTTCAAAACCAATAGCGTCGCTGTCGTAGACCGAAGACAGGGTTAACTCGCCGAAAAGTCTATGGAGCGCATCCAGCCCAGCCGCAATGAAGCGCTCGCGCTCTATATTGCTACCAATCCCCAGAAAGACCCGCGTCATTGTTAGTATCGCTTGCCAACTTCAATAATAACGCCCACGTCCTCGGCCGCAGCCACTGCGCCCGGCTTGCTCAGCCGCAGCCGCAGCCAGGACACATCAAAATCCCTCATGACCATTTGCGCCACCTCCTCGGCTAAAGACTCAATCAACTGATAATCACTATCCTCAACCAGACTAATCACTTGGCTAGAAATCGTGGCGTAATCCAGTGCGTCGACAATCTGATCGCGGGCCGCGGCGCGCGCCGTGTCGCTCGCCATCTCTAAATCCAGCACCAACGTCTGGCGAATTTTCCTCTCCCACGCATAAACACCAATAACGGATTGCGCCTGAAGACCCTTGATATACACAATATTCACTTAGACAACTTCCATGTTAGGCAGTGGCGGTAGCTCTTCCATAGGCCAGCGTGGGCGCACAGGGGTATTCACATCGTCCACCAATCCAGCCTGCATGCGCTGCGCGCCCGCATAGGCAATCATCGCGCCATTGTCAGTGCAAAACATCAGCGCCGGATAAAAAACGCGCGCATCCTCTTTCGCCAAGGCTTTTTCGAGTGCAGACCGGAGGCGGGTATTAGCACTCACTCCCCCAGCGATCACAAGTGTTTTAAGCCCCTCCTGACGCAGCGCCCGACGACATTTAATTACCAGCGTCGCCACTACTGCCTCCTCAAACGCACAAGCTATATCGCAGCGGTCCTGCTCAGTGAGCTCTGCATTGAGCCGGCACTCTGCAATAGTATTAAGCGTATAGGTTTTGAGACCACTGAAGCTGAAATCTAAACCAGGCCGATTCACCATCGGACGGGGGAAATCGAAACGCTGAGCATTGCCATTTTGGGCCATGCGAGCAATATGAGGCCCTCCCGGATAAGGCAGCCCGAGCATTTTCGCCACTTTATCGAATGCCTCGCCAGCCGCATCATCTAAAGACTCACCCAGCAGTCGGTAGCGGCCAATACCGTCCACACGCACGAGCTGAGTATGACCACCGGATACCAGAAGTGCTATGAAGGGAAATTGCGGGATATCCGCCTCCAGCATGGGCGCCAAAAGATGGCCTTCCATGTGGTGGATACCCAGCGCCGGCACACCCCAACCCCAAGCGAGTGACCGGGCCAGCGTCGCGCCCACCATCAATGCGCCGGCCAATCCTGGGCCCGCTGTATAGGCTACACCGTCGATTTTTTGGGCAGCAATGCCTGCCTCCTGCAATACCTGATCTATTAATGGCAAAGTCTTACGCACATGATCTCGGGAAGCCAGCTCCGGCACCACACCACCATATTCAACATGAATGTCGACCTGGCTGAACAGCGCATGTGACAGCAGACCGCGCTCGGTGTCGTAAAGTGCGACTCCCGTTTCATCACATGAGGTTTCGAGACCCAAAATTAACATAGAAACAACCCTACTGAAGCAGTGCCGCATAATACTGGCTAGCTCTGCGGCAGGCCAGCGTGTGGCTCCAAATTACCACTTTGACCGGCTTTGCAAAACACCCCAATTCGAGATAAACTGCGCGCCCGGTAAAGATGTTGGATCCGTTTGACGAGCCCAGCAGCAAAAAATCGCCTTCATGAGGTTAGAAATTAATGCCCCACATCAAAATCAAAGAAAACGAGCCTTTTGACGTGGCTCTCCGTCGTTTCAAGCGTTCCTGTGAAAAGGCCGGCGTGCTGGCTGAAGTTCGCAAGCGTGAACACTATGAGAAGCCTACTACCGTGCGAAAGCGTGCCGGAGCGGCGGCTGTTAAGCGCCATCTAAAGAAGCTTTCTCGCGAAAATCGTAAACACGTCCGCCTTTACTAAAGCCCCTCCAGAATGAGCGAAGAAACTCTCGCGCAATCTATCAGGGCGGCAATGAAGACCGCCATGAAAGCAAAAGACAAAAGCCGTCTGTCAACCATCCGCCTGATTCTCGCAGAATTTAAGCGTATTGAAGTCGATGAACGCATCGAAGTCGACAATGCTAGGGCGCTTGCAGTACTCGACAAAATGGTCAAACAGCGCCGCGATTCTGCCGAGCAGTACGCCAGCGCAAGTCGCCACGAACTCGCAGATCAGGAAAACGCCGAAATCAAGGTCATTCAAGCGTTTTTACCCGAGCAGCTTGGCGCAGACGAACTCGGCGCTATGATTGATGCTGCAATTGCCGCCAGTGATGCAACAGGAATGTCTGCTATGGGCGCAGTAATGGGGCAACTAAAACCGCAACTGCAAGGCCGAGCAGATATCGGCGCAGTCAGTAGCATGGTAAAGCAGCGACTGACAGCCTGAACTCTCTCCAGTGATCTACTGAGCTAACACACTAAACTTTTTCCGGCTGGCGTGGTTCAATAGCTAGCTATTTTATTGGCTAGACACCCAACATGGCCGGACGGATACCCCAAGCTTTCCTAGATGACCTGCTGGACCGCGTCGACATCGTCGAAGTGATAGATCGTCGTGTCAAACTGAAAAAGTCGGGTAAGAATTATTCAGCCTGCTGCCCATTCCATGAGGAGCGAACTCCATCATTCAGCGTCAACCCCGACAAACAATTCTATTATTGCTTTGGTTGCGGCGCCGGTGGCAACGCCCTCACCTTCTTAATGGAATATGAAAACCTAGAATTTCCTCAAGCAGTAGAAAACTTAGCAAGCAACGCCGGGATGACTATTCCGCGTGAGCCGAGCAGCAGTGGTCACAATGCCGCACAGCAGGAAGCGAGTACTAAACCGCTTTATGCGTTAATGGAGCGGGTATCCTCTTTTTACCAACAGCAGCTGCGCAACCATCCGCAAGCTCATGGGGCAATAAATTACCTCAAGGCACGCGGTCTCTCAGGCGAGATCGCCAAGCAATTCAGCCTGGGGTTCGCTCCGCCTGGCTGGGATAGCCTGCACAGCGGCTTGGGCGGCGGCAATGAACTGCGTGAATTACTAATAAAAACCGGCATGCTCGTAAAAAATGAAAACGGCAAGGTCTATGACCGCTTTCGGGATCGTGTGGTATTTCCCATTCACGATCGCCGCGGCCGAGTCATTGCCTTTGGCGGTCGTGTACTCGGGGATGACAAGCCTAAGTACCTCAACTCACCGGAGACCGAAATTTTTCATAAGGGTCGTGAGCTATACGGCCTTTACCATGCGCGGCAAAACATGCGCAAACTGGATCGTATTCTGGTAGTAGAGGGCTACATGGACGTGATTGCCCTAGCGCAGCACGGTATTGCCTATGCCACTGCCACACTGGGAACAGCTACCAGCAACACGCATCTAGAACGTGTCTATCGCCTCTGCCCAGAAGTGATATTTTGCTTTGACGGTGATGAGGCTGGACGCAAGGCGGCCGCTCGTGCGCTGGAGGCAGCGCTACCGTGCATGGAAGATGGACGCCAAGCCAAGTTTTTATTCCTGCCCGAGGGGCAGGATCCCGATGACGTCGTACGCAGTGGTGGTCAGGATCATTTCGAAGCTCTGCTGAGCCAAGCGGTACCACTGGAAACATTTCTGTTCGATGTGGTGGCACAGGGCCTTGACCTAGCTAGCCTAGATGGCCGTGCGCGCATGAGCAAATTGGCTCTGCCCTATATCCGCCAGCTTCCAGAAGGGGTCTATCGCCAGTTGATGTTCCAGGCACTGGCACAGCGCACCGGACTAGAGCTTAGCAGCCTAATGTTACTAGAAGCGCCATCGCTCACTGAGAGACTGCCAGCTTCTACCTCTGCGCCAGACTATGAACCGCCAACTGATTACGATGGGCCTCCTGAGCCAGATCATGCGCAGCAGGAGCCTCCGCAGCCCGCGCATTTTACCCATCAGGCCCCCGTAAAGGGTTATTCCAACCTGGCACAAGCCGCTATTGCTCTGGTATTACACCAGCCGGATATCGCCCAGCTCATTAGTACCGACGTAGAGGACGGGATAGACGGAGTAGGCGATGGCCAGCTGCTACGGGAACTACTGCAACTACTGCATCGCCGACCTGAATCCAGCACTGCAATGCTACTGGGTCACTGGTATGGAACCGACGAGGGCAAGCTTCTTAGCCGCTTAGCCGGACAGGAGCGGCTGATACCGGCCACCGCCATCGAACAACAATTCTTAGACACTATGGCTGCGCTGTCGCACCTGCCGCACAGATCAAAATTGGCCGCTCAGGTCGACAAATTGAAACTCACGAACTACACCGAAATGACTGAATCAGAGAAGCAGCGGCTTAAAGATTTGTTACAGGAAAAAATGCAGCGGGACGCCCTACGTAATAAGCCCAAACGGTGAACCGCAAGGGTGCCCGTTGCGGCGCCAAAATAGACCTTTTATTGCCGCTAGAGCGGTTGAAAAGCGCTAAAATGACCTCAGGTTAGCGACAAATAGCGGTTTGCGGTCATTGTAGGCCACGCAGAGCCTACAATCGGTAAGTTTCCCTACTTTACTCTAGGTAAGCTGATAGTTTGTGGTTATAATGCTCGGCTAATTTTTTGTCCACTTTTTAGGGTCTTCGATTAATGACAGACGTCGTAAAACAGCAGTCTCGCCTGAAGGACCTCATCGCCAAGGGGAAGGAGCAGGGCTACCTGACCTACGCCGAGGTCAATGATCATCTCCCGCAGGATATTTCCGACCCAGATCAGGTCGAAGATATCATCCAGATGATTAACGACATGGGCATCCAAGTGTTTGAATCTGCACCGGATACTGATGACCTATTGATGACCGAGGGAGACTCATCGGCAGATGACATTGCGTCGGCAGAAGCTGCTGCTGCGCTAGCAGCGGTTGAGACGGAAGTAGGTCGCACCACGGATCCGGTGCGCATGTACATGCGTGAAATGGGTACAGTGGAGTTACTGACCCGCGAAGGTGAAATCGTCATTGCCAAACGCATTGAGGAAGGTATACGCGAGATGTTGGCTGCCGTAGCCCTGTTCCCAGGATCGGTACAGCATGTACTTGACGAATATGATCTAGTCGCTAAAGAAGAAAAGCGGCTCTCTGATATTATGGTCGGCTACTTGGACCCGGCAGAAAACGTCCCTTCCGCTGCAGAAGTCGCCGAACTTGCCGCCGCAGCGCCCCCATCAGCCAGCGATGATGATGATGAGGAAGAAGCAGACACCGGTCCAGATCCAGTAGAAGCCAAAAAGCGTTTTAGCGCCCTCAAGCGTCAACATAACAAAACTGAAAAAATCCTAGCCGACAAAGGCCGTCTAGAAAAAGTGTCCATAAAAGAAATGGAAAAACTGGGTGAGTTGTTCAAGTTTTTCAAGTTCACACCGCGAATCTCCGACCCAATAACCGAGTCCCCAAGAATCGTTCTTCTCGCCATACGCGACTTCGAGCGCCAGATCATGCGCTTAGTTGTAAAGGGCTGCGCGATGCCACGCAAAGACTTTATTGTGTCATTTCAGGGCTTCGAGACAGACAGCAAATGGGTTTCTCGCCACAGCCGGAAAAAAGATTATGGTCCAAAGCTGGCAGCGAACAAAGACGAAATCCAGCGCCTACAGCGCCGTATCGCCATTTTAGAGAATGGAACAGGGTTGACCGTCACCGAGATCAAAGAAATCAATCGCAACATGTCCATGGGTGAAGCTCGTGCACGCCGTGCCAAGAAAGAAATGGTAGAAGCTAACTTGCGTCTTGTTATTTCTATTGCCAAAAAGTACACCAACAGGGGTCTACAATTCCTCGACCTCATACAAGAGGGTAACATCGGCCTGATGAAGGCCGTCGACAAGTTCGAATACCGCCGCGGATACAAGTTTTCTACCTATGCAACATGGTGGATTCGCCAGGCCATCACTCGCTCCATCGCAGACCAAGCACGCACCATTCGTATTCCAGTACACATGATTGAAACCATTAACAAGCTCAACCGGATCTCGCGACAGATGTTGCAGGAAATGGGCCGTGAACCCACGCCCGAAGAGTTGGGCGAGCGAATGGAAATGCCGGAAGATAAAGTACGCAAAGTGCTAAAAATCGCCAAAGAGCCAATCTCTATGGAAACCCCAATTGGAGACGATGAAGACTCTCATCTGGGCGACTTCATTGAAGATCATACTATTCACTCTCCAGTGGACTCAGCCACCGGACAGGGATTGCAAGAAGCCACCAAAGAGGTGCTGGCGGGACTTACCGCCAGAGAGGCCAAAGTGCTGCGTATGCGCTTCGGTATCGACATGAACACAGACCACACACTCGAAGAAGTCGGTAAGCAATTCGATGTCACGCGAGAGCGTATTCGCCAAATCGAAGCCAAAGCACTGCGCAAACTTCGTCACCCAACCCGCTCAGACTATCTGCGTAGCTTCCTAGACGAAAACTAATCCGGCAGCGACAGCACGTCAAGCGAGGCTAGTTTGCTCGAACTCGCCCCAAAAGGCAGGGAGTCAGCTAGACGTGCACAAACCAAAAGTAGTTATTATTGGCGGCGGTTTCGGCGGTATGTTTACCGCTAAAAAGCTGTGCAGCCTATCTAAGGGCGCACTGGATATTGAACTGATCAGTAAGATCAATTATTTTGTTTACCAACCACTGCTGCCGGAAGTCGCCGCCGGCACCCTTAACCCACAAGATGCCGTTACCCCGCTGCGCAATTTTCTCAAAGGGGTGCAAGTTCGTCTCGCCGAAGTAACCGATGTCGACTTCGACGCTAAGCAGGTGGTTCTGCTGCAAGGTCAGAAGAAAATTCTGCAGAGGATCAACTATGATCATCTGGTGATCACCACGGGGCAAGCCGCCAACCTGTCACTGTTCCCCGGCTTTGAACATCACAGCCTAACCATGAAAGATCTGTCGGACGCTTATCGGCTGCGTAATCATATTATCGAATGCATGGAAATGGCCGATGTCACACGATTTCCTGACATCAAGCAGCATGCCCTAACGTTCGTAGTTGGTGGGGCAGGATTCTCTGGCGTGGAAACTATAGGCGAAATGGCAGAAATGGTTGATCGTATTTTACCTGAGTACCCCAACATTCAGCGTCATGAGATACGTCTCATAATGATTCAACTCGGCAACCGTGTGTTGCCCGAGCTACCACAACACCTTAGCGAGTATGCACTCAATCAACTAGAGAACCGCGGCGTCGAAGTCTGGCTGAACACGGGTATCCACTCAGCGACGCAACATGCCCTTTACACTAACGACGGTCGATCTGTTCCTACCCGCACAATCGTGACCACAATCGGCAATGGACCCTCGGAATTTGTGAAAGCACTTCCCATAGAACTGCAGCGCGGACACATCGCCGTAAGCGCAGAATTAGAAGTGATCGGACTTTCAGATGTTTGGTCAATTGGTGATGCAGCGCTGGTGCCACTCAATGCCGATCTAGAAAATCCGCGCTATGCACCTCCCACCGCACAATTTGCTGTGGCGCAGGCTAAAGTACTGGCTCAAAATATCTTGCGGCGCTCACGTGGAGAGCCGCTGGCGACCTTCACTTATAAGGCGGGCGGGATGATGGCATCACTGGGCGGCCGACGCGGTGTGGCAGAAATTTATGGACGCCGCGTAACCGGCATTCCCGCCTGGCTTCTTTGGAGGGCCGCCTACATCGCCATGCTCCCAGGGATGGCCACTAAAATCAGAGTGGCACTCGATTGGTTATTTGACTTTTTTATGCCCCGCACTATCGTCTATATGGCAGAGAGTGATCGCCCTGCAATCCGATATCTCGACTATGCCGACGGTGAAGTCGTACAACGTGCCAATGAGGTGCCCGCCGGTTTCTATATTGTATTAAGCGGCAGCCTCACCCAAGAACTCGAAAGCGCTAACGGCGAATTGGAGTATCACGAGTTGCGGGTTGGCGATAGCTGGGGGTCACGCGCACTTAAGGAACATCGACTGACGCATGGCACGATCACCGCGCGTGAAGAGACTAAACTGCTGTTGGTCAATAGTGGGGATTTTCAGCGTTTACGCAGCGCCTATGCGCCATTCAACGACTTACTGTCGGCGGGCGATAAATAATCGCCGGCACAGTTACCAGATCAGCTGCGTTGCCTGCTGATAGTTCCTCGCATTTTGGTAGTCTTCATTCCATGCCTTCGCCTCCCAGACTGCAGTACTATATTTACCTCAAAAGCAAACAACGAACGCACGTTAGCAACTCTTTATTCATCGAACGCTTTCTGGCCTGCGATAGATGCATCTCTGCAGGCCGCTGTATATAATAAATACGTCCAAATTAATATTAGTCCGCTTAGGCTCACCTTAAATCATGCGTCCGTAAGGCACTCAAGGAAGAATCATAATGACAAATTTCCAGCCCACTATGAGAAGGTTTATTACTCTTATAGTTCTCATGGGGCTCATCAATTTAATGGCATGTTCAGATTCAAAAGATATGGAAATACAACCGTTCCAACCCCCTTCTTTGGCTTCCTATCAAGATCCGGGGACTGCGTCATGGGAAGTTGTTCCACCCGAAGACCTCATAGACGTCTGCGGCCTGGATCCGGATATTCTTGCGGCGATCGATGCAGTAAACACCTACTCCTATGCCGTCGTCAGGTACGGCAAACTCTGCCATGAGTTTTATCATCCTGACGATCCGGGGCGTGACGAGATGGCGCACAATTTTTCTGCCACAAAAACCTTGGGCGCAACGGCGGTAGGAAGAGCCGCCTTTATGAGCGTAGATTTACCACAGCCACTGACGGACATGGATCGCATGGATAGTTGGGTTGGCGACATTACCTTCAATCCAGATGCTAAGGTTGCCCATGTTATGGCAATGGTTGCGTTCAATGAAAGCCTGGCGTTCGGCCAGAAAATATTTTCCTATGACGCTCTTGGAACACGGGAAATAAATCGCCTTAGTGATGTGATTGAAGCGGTTATCGCTCAGGACCCGAACCAATTCGATGGAGCTACTACCACAGCAGAATTCGCGCAAAGAGAAATATTTAATAAGCTGGGCATGAGCACAAGTAACTGGGGAGGCGAGATTTTTGGTATAACCTGGTACTCCAACCTGAGAGATATGGCTCGACTTGGCCTACTACTTATTCACAATGGAATTTGGGACCAGCGCCGCCTCCTCAGTGAAGAATGGGTCTATAAGATGACTCATCCCTCGTTCGAGGATGCCAATACAGGTTATGGCTATCTCACCTGGGTTGCCGCTAACAGCAACTACACATTGCCGGGATTCGATAACAAAATTCAGACGCCCCTTGGAAGCTGCCAACCATATGCACTATGGCCAAAGTATCCACATCCCCCCAGTGACTCTACTGAGTGTAACTACGATGGGGCAGCCTCCTGCATTCAGGCCTTTGACGTAGGAACATTTGCGGCGGCTGGTCTCGGCGGGCAACTAATCGTAGGCCACCGAGGTCTCGACCTTGTTATCGTCACTCGAAATGCAGGAAACCTCGCTTTTATAAGTACCCCATGGAAACTAATTCGGAGTGCCCTTATCGCGCATGATCCAGTCTATAGCGGTGACGAGGTTGCCTTTTGCGAAGCCTACAGCAGCGGAGACTATGCTCCGGATTTAGTTACTAACCAATGAAATTGGAAGTATGCAAGGATTTTTGAGCGTTAATGGCCGAACCCGCTTCTTTAAAAAGAATAAAACTTAGACGCGGGCCTGTGCCACAGGGCCTTTCTTATCTATAATGCACTCTGACTTATTCGGGCCCATAGCTCAGTTGGTTAGAGCATCCGACTCATAATCGGCAGGTCGAAGGTTCAAATCCTTCTGGGCCCACCATTTTTTCACTTCATTGCGTCATGAATGCTCAGGGTCTCCGGTTCTGGGTGCTGAGCTATAGACTGGGCTCGGCGCTAGAAACCCTCTATCGTAAGTCTTTCAAGAACGTTTGAGACGTCAATGCAATCTGGGCGCGGCCAGCGTACAAAAAAATCTCAGAGTTGCGAGATAATTTTCGCAAAACGTGTATCCGACCGTTGATAACGGGGGCGTCTTTGGTAGAGCTAAACGTTGATCTCGATACCGTCAGAGTTTCACTGCAAATTACAGCCCTGACGGAGCCAGAGGATCAAGTTGAATCGAATATCAGCGAGCTTTCATCTTCTGCTATTATAGCGCCAGCGATGGGCATGAGGGTCAGCGAATATTCGCTAGATCACCATGCTATTGATAGTACCAGCACGGGCGATATCAGCAGTTCGAATATCTGACGGGTACGCAAGGTCAATGATGCACAAAGATTATAAAACATGAAAAAGCTATTAAAACCAATGCTAGAGAAACTGGCACAAAATTCACTCAAAACCGTCTCCATCGATGATGTGCGCTGCGTGACTTATGCCGTTCCTCTCGAAGAAGGGTGGGGAGGAACAAAAATCGAGAACTTTCCTCCTTATAAATTTTTTAATATGTATAACCTAGGACAACAGGAGAGAGCCATCAATGCCATGGAGAGGTGGTATTACGATAGAATGCTGGAACAACGAATGATTGACAGGCCTAAGACCGAGGGCGGGATGCAGGGTGGATCACTTCATAAAGACATTAAAGCATTACACAAAGACCGTGGGATTTCACTGCGCACAGACCTGAGCAATGCCGATCACGAGCTGATTAAAAGCGTCATAAAGACCAAGGTTCAGTACAGGTTTGACACATTTAACTCCGTTAAAAAATATGGCCAGAAGTTTTCTTGGGATTTTGTGCGATTCGTTACCAGAGACGGAACCTATGTATGCTTTGGTGGGCACCACAGAATATCAGCACTGGCAGTTTGTGGTCACAGACAGGTAACCGCAACAGTGAATGAATCAAAGTTTCTAAAAATTATTAGAATAATAGCGACTAAATATTTGTAGCAACAATACATAGCAGGCAGGAATTACATAATGTTTGGTAATCTTAAAGGCGCGTCAGCGCGCCAAATTCAAGAAAAGCTCTCACGTCGCCTGATTGTTAAAACCAAGCAACTTATGAACCTGTTCAGATCGTCGAAAATCGAAACGCGGCCCGTATTTATTATAGGGAACGGCCGGTCGGGCACGACAATGTTGATAAACCTTTTTGAGCGCGACTTTCGCCTGGATGTGTATAACGAGAACGATCCGCGTATTGCAGATAACTATTTACTCGACTTCGATAAGCTGACCACGGCGATAGAACGTAGCAAGTTAGCTGTTATGGTTGCAAAGCCCATACTAAACACCTTCGATGTTATGCGCTTGTTAAATGACTACAATGATTCTAGGGTAGTTTGGATGGTGCGCTCTTATAAGGATATGATTTCATCGGCAAAGAAGTTGTTCGGTGATCGGCTGCCGAGATATATGCATGATCTGGTTGTCGATGGTTCAGGCGAAAATTTTTTATCCAAAGGGATGCCACAGAACACATTAAAGCGGCTGCGGGAACTCGATTGCAGGGGATTCAGTAATCTTGATTGGATCGCTTTGGCATGGTGGTCGGTTAATGTCACAGCGGTAGATAATGATCTCCATAATGATCCAAGGGTGCTTCTTGTGCGGTACGACTTGATCGTACCAGCACCAGAAGAGTACCTGCGAAAAATAAGCTGTTTTATGGGCCTTGAGTACTTGCCTCGTCTTGGAGCCTATATCAATGCGCGATCAGTAGGAAAAGGGTCCGATGTGGCGCTCAGCCCGGTCGTGGAGAAAATTTGCAGCGAACTTTATGAGGAATTAAAGGCAAAATTCTAGGCCGCTCCGCGACCAAATGCTGTCTTATTGTTGAGGCCCTCATCCGCCATAACAATCAGTGACTTTGCTCGCACGCGGGCATGCCTTTATTTACCTAGCTAGCCCATCATTCTCTCATTGCTTTTACTATTCCCTTTATCCCCAACTTGAAAATTTTCTTTTGAAACGCGCTAAATTCGTCACTGGCCATATAGCGCTCACGCGATACGAGAGTTGAGTCTCCAACCTTATAGTTTTCGTTTGTGCCCTTGATATTCAATATATTACGAGAATACAAAAACCCTTTGTAGTTGTGCTTAGCTAACAGCTCGATTGTTGTAGTGTTAAAATCTTTATCGCCACCAAATGGCACAGAAAAAACCTTCGATAATTTCACGTCGCACTGACTTAATAAGTCATCATTCTTTTTTATCTCAGCCTCTTGCTGATCTTGATTAAGTGACGAAAGTACATAGTGGCTATAGGTGTGGTTGCCATAGGATACGAGGGGGTTTTTTACAATCTTATTTTTGTCAGTAACGCAATAAGACAAATCATCAAGAGTAATTTCATTACTGTCCAAGTAATCATCTATCATATCGCTCATGACCATACTGTTAACACTTGGTCTCTTCGTCGCTCTGTAGAAGTTAGTCGCGGTGATATTATTTTTCGAACAGAACTCTGAATGAAATTGTAAAAAATCGTCTATCATTTTATTATTTATTAAAAATCTAATAAGATCTCTCCAGAATGGCTTGCCACTCAAAGAAATACCGTTGACATATATTGTACAGGGAACGCTTAAGGATTCGATAACAGGAATGGCCTCAGCGAACACAGATTGATAGGCGTCGTCGAATGTAATAGCAACTTTTCCAGTAATATCATCATTTTCACCGAATAAATCGTCTACATCTACTACGTCAAAATATCGTTTTATCCATTGGATTTGTTCGTACATTGCGTCAGGTGTAACGTTGTGCAAGGACTCCTTTAAATCGCTAGGAATACGACTAAACGTTGAATGGTACAAGAGGATATGCGATGAAAAATAACTCTGATATTTGTTTAATAGCCTAATCATACTTCAAGTCCATTCTTAATGAGCTTTGCGTTTGGCAAAGTATTATTTTTATCAAGCCGGCAATGTTCTTCAATGAAAACGCCTCTAATTTTGAAGTATTTATTTGCGATTTGGCTATTCCAGTCACGATTTAGAAACAATTTCCCTTTGGTCCATTGCTCTATCGAGTTCATTTCTCCTTTTTCAATCAGGTTAATCGCCTCAACCATTAAGTCAGTGCCGAGCAATATGCACTTACAATTGATAGTCGCATAGTTGTCATCTTCGAAGACATTGGGCCGATCGGTAAAGATAATATTGCCCGAATCAATTCCCTGTGACATCAGATGGATAGTTACACCGAAGCGCCCATATTCATTTTCGATAAAGGGCCAGAGATTGGTTCTCCCCCCCCGATAATAAGGAGATAGCCCAGTGTGAATGTTCACTACGTGCTTTGCAGATGACATTATTGCCTTGCCTATCAGGCAAGTGCCCATTACGACGATAATGTCTGGCTTTAGATCTGCAATTAAAGAGACATAATGCTGGACATTTATTGATCTATATTTGGCGCTTACAGTTCCTATGCAAAGATTCTTATGGTTTTCATGGAAATGTCGAGTTGCACCAGAAAAAAATTTAATCTCGGCCTCTTTCTTTTCTGCCTTAAATCGGTCTCCGTCTTTTTTGAAGACTAGATTTAAAAACTTATTCTTTACATACGTTACAGTTTCTCTTTTCTCAATTGTTCTTTTAATATTTTCAAACCTGCTTTTATTGACGGTTTTTGCGCCCGTGAAAACACCAACAACATCTCCTGTTTTCTCGATTATTTTGTTGCAAAAATAATAATGCCTGTCTTCAGAGTGAGTTAAAATTACGATTCTCATTTTGATTCCAATCTATCCTTGCCTTAGGGGGATTTGGCCTGGCTTGTCGCGATTAGAGCTTATTCCAGAAAACTGATTTTAAAAAAAATAGTGAATATCTATGCGCAGCATACCTATGGTCAGTAATTTTATAAGTCTTGTAAAGATTGACCCAATCATTTGTCTGGCTTCAGAAAAGTCGATGGAGGGTAACGTAAACAGTCTTCTTATTGATGTGCTGCAATTGGCGTACGATGGTACGTCAAAAACGATTGGCGCTGCAACTGTGAGTATAATCAATGAAATTAGGCTACACCCTTTAGTTATGGGGTCGGAGGGGCGAGAGTTAATTGCCGTCGACGCGTTTAGGGGTCCGATGCGTTAATCACTATCGCTGGCTTCGCCATGGGGCTTTTAGGGCATAATTTCGGAGGCTCATGCCCATAGAGCCTCTGGCAAAAATCGCCATTGAAACCTTTCTCAGTAGCAGGCTATCTGGCCAGTCAAACTAGACCCTAGAAATTCACAATGCTCAACCAAGCAATTAGTGCCGTACTTCCATCAAATAAGCCCCTAGCATTCCCAATAACATCCTATGTTTTGTCAAGCCAAGAAAAAGAAATAAGAGCGCGCCTAGACGATTCCCAGCAATGACTGGATAAGCGGCGGCGCCAAATTTTGGGTTATGGCTACCTGGACCCTGGCATCTACCCTGAGGCAGTCATCGAAGGCGGCTTCGTCGAGGTACCGAGCATGTTCATTATCGGCGAGAAAGATCCAGATTGCGGGTGCTACCGCAATGGCATTTTACAGGCAATTCTCCGGGCCACAGCCACCGGCTTGAGTAACTGCGGCTGGCAGTATGATGACTTGCGTGACGCGATTGCTAAGGAACCTGACAGTCCTCATGTATTTGATCTCTCTCCCACTGGTGATAATGTTGAAACTAATAGAGAAAACCCTATTAACGACAGGGTGGATAACTTTATCAGCGGTGTACTGGCAGCACTTCAACCCCATCCCGTTTTCTTCCACCCGATCCCTAGCCACCGGGTTGGGCCTAAAACGAGAGCAGATAGCGGGATTGAACGCACGGCTGTTTATTTGCTCTGTGTTTATTGCGCTTTCGCAGTTGAACTAACATAATTCCAATGAAGAGAAGACCAAACGCTCGGGGCGGGAACGTCTTTGTACCCATTTTTCTAAAATAATTGCTGCTAATATTATTCACCTGACTAAGAAATATGCGGTTCGAAGCGACCGACTTGTGGCTGCGAGTTTAGTACCATTACTGACTTCAGTAAGTACTGTCTTAAAAAGACTATGCCCGTGACTACTATTTCGCGAAGATTTTCTGCCTGATTGACACATTCAAGAAAGGAAACCTAACGTAAACGCACTGGCACCGTGCTAACGAGGCAATGATGAATCCCGAAAAATTTGCAGCAACGGAAGCTATTAAGCAGTTGAAGGCGCGTTACTTCCGCTACATGGACACCAAGCAATGGGACAAGCTGAAGGCGGTGTTCACGGCAGACCTGGTGGCGGATTTTCGCGAGGGGCCGGGAGATCTCTGTCATGGCCGCGACGTCTATCTGGACATGTTAATCGGTGCCATTGGAGAGGCTACAACGGTACACCACGGTCATACCCCAGAGATCACGCTGCTAAGTGATGGCACGGCAGCGGGTATTTGGGCAATGTACGATATCGTTGACCACCCACAATTTCTGCTGGAGGGCTGGGGCCATTATCATGAGAAATATCGAACGGACAGCGACGGCAACTGGCGTATCGCCGAACTGAGGTTGACTCGACTGAAGCTGAATTTCAGCGACAAAAAGTCACCACGTTGAAAACGTTGATAGAATCGCGCCGTTGAGGCTTTTTTACCGTCTTATCTAACGAGACTTTTAAAATGATGTATTTTGAAGATCTGCAGCTGAACGTGCGACAGGAATCAACCTCTACGACGTTGACTAAAGCGCAAATCATTCGTTTTGCGAAAGAGTATGACCCACAACCCTTCCATATCGATGAAGAGGCCGCCAAGGACTATCCGTTTGGGCTTATTGCCTCGGGTGCCCACACTTACGCGGTAAGCTTAAAACTGTGGAATAATATCTCTTCAGAAACAGTTGCCTCTATTGGCGGACTGGGGATCGATGAGATGCGTTTATCTCACCCGGTCAGACCCGGCGATCAACTAAGGGTGCAGACATACAATGAGAGCAAGCGGGAGTCAAAAAGCCGGCCTGGCCATGGAATACTGGTCAGTAAAGTGAATGTCATCAATCAGAATGATGAAATTGTCCTTAGCTACAAAACGGCCGCTCTCATTAGGAAGAAGTCAGTAACGTAAATCGTCTGCAGTGCGACACTGGTCGTCATAAAGCCTTAAGAGCTTTACCGTTAACAATAACGCTATTATAGAGGAGTTCGTCATGAATCAATGTCCGTACACTAATCTACTGGGACTCGATACCTATGTTAACGGTATGCCTTATGGCGAACTGGCGAAAATTCGTGCCGCAGGCTCCATGGTAAAAATGGATGACCCCGAAAACGGCGTACCCTATTGGGCCGTCGTAAAGCGTGATGCACTCGACTATGTGTCCCAGAACCCGCAACTATTCTCGTCTTATGAGCAGGGGCCTTTTCCCACCGAGGTGCCTCCTGGTCAGGAGGACATTAATCAAATCATGCTCGACAATTTTATTATTGCGATGGACCCACCGAAGCACATGAAATACCGCAAAGTCGTGCGAGACGCATTCACACCCAAAGCGGTGGGAGCCATGGAACCTTGGTTGCGCCAACACGCCAAAGCCATCATTGACCGTGTTGCCGCACGTGGCGAATGTGAGTTTGTCGAAGAGGTTGCGGCCGAGTTGCCGTTAATGGCCATACTCGAAATTCTTGGCGTGCCACAGAAAGACCGCAAGCAATTTTTTAGCTGGACCAACACCATGGCTTTCGCAGACGATCCAGATGTCGCCACATCCTTAGAAGAAGCCCAAGCCGTTAGCTTTGAGGTCATTACCTATGCGATGGCGCTGGCAGGGGAACAGCGCAGTAATCCGACCAGCACCGTAGTGCAAGCGCTGCTCAACGGAGAAGTGGACGGTCACAGAATGAGCGAAGAACTATTCGCTTGGATGTTTATCCTCATCATGGTCGGCGGCAACGAGAGTACACGCACCGCAATAGCACACGGAATGCGTCTGCTGATGGAAAACCCTGACCAGTTACAGCACCTTGTTGAACACCCCGAGGATATCTCGCACGCGGTAGAGGAAATGCTACGCTACAATACGGCTTTTATTGCAATGCGCCGCACCGCCACTGAGGACATTGTATGGGGGGGCCATAACATCACAAAGGGCGACAAGATTATCCTGCATTATCATGCAGTAAATCACGATGAAGAGGCGTTCGGTGACGATGCCATGGTATTCGATATTCACCGTCATAAACGCATTCCAAATTTACGCGGTGAGATACGCTCCTTCGGCGTGGGGGAACATTTTTGCCTCGGCATGAGTCTAGCGCGGCTCGAGATGAACATCATGTTTGAGGAAATGATTCCACGTCTACGCAATGCAACCTTTGCCGGCGAGACCACGTACATGCGTTCGTTTTTTATCAATACTATCAAAGCCATGCCAATCACTTTCGACCCTCAGTGAAGGACGCGTCTAGTGGCGCTTTTTTCAACCGTAAAAACCAGTGAGAGAAACACGTACACGGAATGACGAGAATACGTCTGGACGTGCTCTTGCACCGATGTTGTGGAACCACAACGGTGTGGTTACCACCACGGCAATCGTAGCGCGATTTGTTTAAAGCGCTCAAGCGCCGTTAGCACATGCTTTATGCCGATATTGCCTGCAAGTCAGAACATTAGTGCGTCTAACAACACGCCGCTGGGTGACAGGCCTCTTGCCTCTCGACCCCGCCGCCACTAGTTAACCAACACCTCTTCGTGTTGGCATCTATCGAGAAACCGCCACAGTGTTGCGCAGACCAGTGCATGGTCAATGGTACCCTCTAACAGCAACGACTTGACATCATCGAACGGAATAAGCTCTACCTCAGTCTTTTCTGTTTCACTGTGGTTGACGATCGGCTTGTAGTCGCAGATATGACCGTAGAAGGTATGCAACCTGTTATTAAAAAGAGCGGGGTTAGGGTTCAACTCACCTAAGCTGAACGGTTTCTTTACGACATATCCTGTCTCTTCATGACATTCTCGCGCCGCTGCTGTCGATGGCGCCTCTCCAACATCCACCATGCCCCCGGGTATTTCGAGCGTGACACGCTGACTGCCGTGACGATACTGACGAATCATTACAATTTCATTGCGCTCAGTGATAGGCACTAAATTAACCCAATTCAAGCTATCAATGAATACGAACTGATGCGCTTTGTCAGTGTAGGGCGAGACATCAGTCGCTTCACAAAAGTCTAGTATCCTAGTCTTTTGCAAAACTTGACGCCCTTTTCGCGTCCAGTGTTTTATCATGACGGTCGATTTTTTTCGCTGTCTAAGGGGCCGAAGGCTAAATCACAGAGCCCTCTCTTTGGATAGCAATCCATGCTTCGAGGGTTCTTCCGACTTTGATCGGCAGCACTCTCCAATACATAATAAAGGGCGTGCCATCCTTTTTATAATTGATTGCTTTGCCTTCAAATTTCCCGCCTGACCGAAGGGCCTCCGTCAGACGCTTGATGACTTTTTTGTCGGTACCCGGTCCCTGCAAAATGCGGGGCGTTTTCCCAATAACCGCAGCCGGATCATGGCCGGTGAGCTTTTTAAACGCTTTATTGGCGTAGGTGATCTTGCCACTGGCTGTCGCATCCGTTATCAATATAGAGTCGAAGCTATTCTCCGCAAGCACCTTCAGCAGGGCCAGACTCGTGTCAGTGTTACCAAGTGTTGTCTCAATTGCAGATGCCATTTTAACTTCTCGTTGTCGATTGGTGAGGTAAGATATACGAACCGAAAACACATGAGGATCACTCTCTACTGCAACATTAGCGCTGGTGGGGCCGAAAAACGGCGGCCCACCATAGATCACGATAGCGCAATCGCCCGATTAAGTAGCCGCTGAGATTAGGCAAAAAGCAGGCAAAATTTGGCCGAATATGATTCATGGCCTCTCGCCTGCTTGAATTACTGTGGCTTCCGATAAGAAAAGATACGGTCGGCGACCGACCTATGCGACCTACCCGCGTCGGCAGCAGAGGACATCAGCGTTAGTGACGGCACGCTAGGACTGAATGGCGGCCGAAGTCCCTGTCGGAAGCGCAATCCGCTGCAGTAGGCCAACACATCATAATTTCAGTGGAGCCTTAATATGATAAAAATGACAGCGTTAACCTCCAGCCTGGCTCTGACAGTCTTCGGAGCGAGTGCTCTGGCGCAAAACGCAGTGCTGGAAGAGGTCACCGTCACAGCTCAGAAACGGACCGAGAACCTGCAGGACGTGCCTATCTCTATCATTGCTGTCAGTGGTGAGAAGATCGATGATTTCGCCATCTTGGATCTTCAGGAACTCACTCAGTATGTGCCTAATGTCACCATTAACAATGGTGCAGGGACACCGAATCTGTTTATTCGCGGAGTGGGTTCGGGCACCAACGCTGGCTTCGAGCAGTCCGTAGGCCTTTTCACCGACGGCGTTTACGCCGGGCGCGGTGCGCTTGCGGCTGTGCCGACGACCATGGACCTGGAGCGGGTAGAAATTCTCAAGGGACCGCAGGGTATTCTTTTTGGCAAAAACACGGTCGCCGGCGCTATCAGCATCACCACCGCTAAACCGACCGACGAATTTGAGGGCATGGTGGACGCACTCTATGCGCCTGAGGATGGGGAGCAGGAGTATAATCTTGTGGTGTCTGGCCCACTGACGGACGACCTGGCTGGCCGCCTGGCGGTGCGTTATAGCTCAATGGATGGCTGGTGGAAAAATGTCATTACCGGCGCAGAAGGGCCCGATAACGATAACTGGTATGCCCGTGGCAGCCTCCGCTGGGAACCCACCGATACGCTGCAAGTTAACGTCAAATACGAGTACGGCGATTTCGACCGTAAATCTCGACCGACCGTGGTGTATCAGTCTGATTTCGAAGGTCAGGAGAATGACTTCGGCATTGTACCGTTTCCCGTCGTCTCAGATCGGGACAAGGGCGCGGGCGATGTTAATGGCCGCAATACCAATAAGACTGACGTCTTCGTTGCGACCTTAGATTGGGAGCTGGATTTCGCCACCTTCACGTCAATTTCGGCCTATTCCGGCTACGACATGAAATCCCCTGGAAATACCGACCTGAGTGCGGCGCCGGGCCTTGCCCGAACGAGGTCGGAGGACTATGAGCAGTACAGCCAAGAAATTCGTTTCGTCTCACCGGGTGGTGAGACCATCGACTGGATCGCTGGAGCC
>PKDD01000078.1 GCA_002862465.1 Haliea sp. | reverse complement strand
ATATGATGTTGGCCTTTCGGTACCCTCACTGCTTTTCCAAGCACCTGAGCCGTGTGCACGGGCGCGGTTACGCCATCTATTTCTGCTTTCCACCCCGGATAATTGGCATCTGCAATAAAGAGCCAATAATCTGCTAGTGAATTACTGGTTATTTTATAGCTTGTTGCTGACTGTTCTAGTATTTCATATCGTGCGTCTTGATCATCGTACTCGTCTGTTGAAATAAAGTCAGATGTTTCAATCACCAATAATTTCTCGTCACTATTTTTCAACGCAACTAATGCATCCTCAGGGCTTGATACTGTTTGTACCGTGTCATAGGTTTGAATGCGCGGTTTCACTGCCGTGTTTTTTAACAACAGCTTCAATTTATCATTGTCTGTCGCAGACACTAGCGATTCATTTAGACTGGAGTCACGCGTTGTAATATAACCGATTGATAATATATCCATGAGTCTCAGGCCAGGCCTTTGAGTAGATTCTCCTGTTACTTCATTGGCTATGTGACCCTGTACTAACTCCCTTCTCGATAGCTGAAGTGCAAATGCGCCACCAAAAGACGGTATGTCCCATATCAGATTGGTACTGGCAGTGAGTTGCTCAAGATCTGGTCTAACCCTATCCTTGATGTCTTTCGCATGTGCAGATATACCCAAGTGTAAAGGAGAGAGTGCCATAGGGAGATGCTTAACGCCCCTATTTTCAATGTCGTTACGCATATATTGTACGCTTTCCGGAGTCGAGCGAAGCAACTTGTTGTCAACGAAATTTGGCACTGTAATCTTGAGTGCAATTGTTTCGGCAAGTAGCAGAAGAATAAGCGCTATAGGAATCTTTCTATTTAGGTTTAATTGGTTAGCAAGTAACACTGCTAGGATTGCAGTGACCCAGATGATGTAATGCCAAGTCGAAACTTCATCGATGTGGTACTTCTCTACAAAATACAGCCAAACTAATAATGTTATGGCCATAAAGACTTTCCGAATGGCCAACTCTCCGTTGAAAATCTTATTGATTGATAGCCAGTCAAGGGTATACGCCGCGAAAACACATATCGATATGATGGGCAGATAAAAATAGGCGAACATCAGCCGAAAATAGCCCATTCCCGGTATTACGTTATACTGACTTACTAGCCGGTATAAAGATGATGAATCATCAAATGCAAAATTTAGAAGTAAGAAGCACGCAACGATGTGGCCTTTTAGTCGGAGATTGGTTGGTAAGAATAAAATCATCGAAGCGAGTGTGCAGACAAATATACTGGTAACGTTGGGAAAGTATATTTCGGCTGTTGCACCATTTATGGAGGATATAAAACCCCGCATATACACCTCAACAGGTACATTAAATAGCAATTCCGTCCCATCGTTTCTACTCGATAAACTTGCTAGTTCGATAAGAGGTATCCACTGTACTGCACTGACACCCGCACATACTACTACGGCTAACAAACCCGTCGAGATATAAGCCTTTATTAAACGGTAGGCGTCTTTATTGAACGGTAGCGTACATAGACTGACTAGCATGTATAGAACGGTGCCATGAAAAAACTGAGGGTAACCTGCGAGGATTTGCATTGCGATAGCCAGTCCAAAGCAAAGAGCGTTCTTGCTAGTTGGCGCCGTTATCCAGCGTTCAAACATCCATAAGGCCCACGGGATGCAAGCGGCAGCACTTATCGCTGTCATATTTGTATTGGTATGAATGATTAGTCCCGAGAAGCTTGCGGCGATAGCAGCAAAAATGGCGCTCTCTGAGGAGATCCTAAGCGTTCTTGACAACCCATAGGTACCAATTCCAAACGCAATCATTGAGAGATAGTGTATAAAATTGTGTCCAAATTCAGGCGGTAACAGCCACGCCACGAGGTAATTAAAAGGATTGCTAAGCCCTCCTTGGCTTTCTGCAAAAATGGCGTGTCCACCGTATATTAGGTCCGTCCAAAAGGGTGAATAACCTTCATGTATTACCCTGCTATGAAATTTTAGTATCGCATAGCCGTGATGAAGGTTGTCCCCGTGTACCAATGATTGATCTAAAAACAGCGCCGGATAGAAAATCCAGGTAGCGAGCCCTGTTAAGATTGCGAACAATGTAACTGTATACTTATTGATCACGTTGGGCTTTCCAGATATGTTAGTCATCTCACTAGTCAAGATTTAAAACCTGAATGGCTGGCTCCATTGTCCTATTATACACCTAATTCAGTGAGTCAATGCGAAGGCGAAATCCCAAATCATCTAAAAGCGGTTTTTACTTAAAGATATGTTACCTCGCCAGAACAAAAAAAATGCCGCCCGACAATTATCCTCTTTTACCGGTGTTGGATTGGTCCAGTATGTCCTAGACGCAGCACTTGTCTATGCTCTGCTTTTTGTTGGTATAGAGCTTATTGTAGCGAGTTTGCTTTCAAGGACAGTTGTCGGGTTCGCAGGGTTTTATGCTAATCGCTCTATTACATTTAGAGATACTGATGTTGATTTTTTTACAAGTTTTCTGAGGTTCTTATTTGCATGGGTTGCGACGACCATACTTAGCACGTTAGGAATAATGCTAGCAATTAGTTTTTTTGTAGCCAGTTCTTCTGATCCCTTATTAGGTATGCTGGTGAAGTTAGTAGTTGAGGCAATTGTTTTTGTTGTTGCTTTCTTTATTCAGAAATTCTGGATTTTTAAAACCTAATCCTGCGATCTGCTAGACAACAGCCGTCGATTTTGGAGAGCCAATGTTGGCTTCAAATGATGCCACGGAGTAGTCTGCTCCAGTTCTACTCCAATACCCGTTTTAAAATTGGGTATCTGACCAGTCTTTTAACCAGCCAAAGTGTAAGTAGAAAAAATAGAAATAACTTTCCGATCTCCCAAAAAATGTTATTAGCCCAAATCGGTCCTAGCGGAATAAAAAAGTCTATAACAAAATAGTGCAATAAATAAATCCCCAATGAATATCGGCCATTCTCCTCTAGCCAACTGTTAGTCAGAGGCTTAGCGCCATAAATCCCCAACATAGCCGCACCGATTCCGTAAGCGAGAGTGCCCATGTTGAAATCATAAATGTAATAACTCCTATACTGTTCTCTTAACCAAAAAACCTCTGCGAAGTGCCAAACTAAGCCCACAAAGAATATGATATACGACCAAACAAGAATCTGTGGTGTTTTTTTTACTCGGGTTAAAATAACTCCGGCTGTAAAAAATATCATACTAAAGAAGGGCCCATTTCGTGTGTATATAGGTACGTCAATTCCTAAAGGCGTCTCTTTATAGGGCCCCCCAGCTAGTGCCAGTATGAATAGGATGACGGCAACGGTAAGCAACAGGAAAATATTTTTTTTCACAATAAGGGGTGTACTAATTGTCATTGCTAGCCACAGTGCCGGTAAAAACCACAGGTGCGCTTTAGAGCCTGCAAAAATAAAGCTCTGCCATCCAAGCGTCCACAGACGATAATGCTGGCGAGCAAAATCAAGTGGAGCATGCATGCCCCCGATTGGAATTAGGGAGATGTTATAGGGAAGTAGATAAAACAGGCACCAAAATATATACAGGATCCCTAGGCGTTTGGTGCTTCGCAGGTAGCTCTGGAATGGCTGCTCGTGATTAAAGTTGGTGGTGTATAGATAGCCTGAAAGAACGAAAAATGCAGGCACAGCGAAACGAGCGGCCTGATTGATGATTAAAAATAACCTAGATTCACCCATGCCGTTTAGTAAGAAAAATGGCAGCGAGTGGATTACGATTATAAAAAAAATTGCTACCAGTTTTAAGCTGTCGATTGTTTTTATTCGATCGTTCATCTAGGCCTCATAACCATCTTCTATCGAGACTCGATTGGGGTAGGCACTGGCACGTACTATGCTGTTTTATATATAGAGTTATTGCGTAACCGCCTTTCTGCTCATCACCCATCAAAAGTAATGTGGTAGTTAGTTGTAAGCTACTTGCGCACTGTCGCTAATTCTATGAGATTAAACTTTTACCCGCGTGAAAGCTATCTGATAAAATGCCCTGATGCGCTTACATGCGGCATTAATTACTCCAGCACTCGTTTAAATACTGGATATTTTACCAGTGCTTTCACAAGCCATAGTGTTAGCAAGAAAAATATAAAAATTTTGCCTACCTCCCAGAGGAAGTTATTGGCCAAGGGAACACGTAGCGGCATGAAGAAGTCCATGATAAACATGTGTAATAAATAGACGCCTAACGCGTATCGACCATTTTCTTGCAGCCAGTTATTGGTAAGAGGCTTGGCTCCGTATATTCCCAACATGGCCGCGCCTATGCCGAATGCCACGGTTCCTGTATTAAAATCATAGATAAAGTAGCCCCTATAGTGTTCTCTTAGCCAAAAATACTCTGTGAGGTGCCAAATTAAGCCAATAAAAAATATGGCATATGACCAAAAAAGGAGACGTTGTGTTCTCTTGACTCCGGCCAAGATGACGCCGGCCGCAAAAAATATCATGCTAAAGAAGGGGCCGTTGCGAGTTAGTATAGGGAAATCGATTCCGAATTGGGTTCCCTCGTACGGTCCCCCGAGTAGGGCTAATAAGAATAAAGTGGCGGCGACGGTAAGCAGTAACCAGTTACTTTTTAGCACCATAATTGGCGTGCTCAGTGTTAGTGCTAGCCATAAGGCGGGTAAAAACCACAGGTGCACTTTAGATCCTACAAGAAAAAAACTCTCCCAGCCGCTCGTCCATGCTTGGTAGTGATAGATAGAAAAGTTAACGGGAGCACTGATGCCTTTGCCAGGGATCAGCGCAATATTATACGGAATCAAATAGGCCAAGCACCAAAATGCATAGAGGAATCCTAAACGTCTTGTGCTTCGAAAGTAGCTATGGAAGGGCCGTTTATAGCTAAAGTTGGTTGCGTAGAGATAGCCCGCAAGCACGAAGAATGCAGGTACCGCAAAACGAAATGCCTGATTAAAAATCAAAAATGGAATAGATTCGCCCAGACCTTTTTGTGAAAAAAATGGCATAGAGTGAACTATGACAATGGAGAAGATCGCGACTAGTTTCAAACTATCTATTGTTTGTATACGTTCTTTCATTTGTTCCAGTAAAATTTATTTATCGTAACTGCTTTTAATTTTCTTACCGTTGCTGGCCGAGCTTTCTGGATTAGGTGGTCTAAAAAATCTGCCTTGCGTTAGCTGGCGTCAAGCTTTGCTAACGGTCAACTCGCGTTAGAGCCATTAACCAGTAGCGGTCACTTTTTGCTTGGCCTAGTCTGAGCGTAGTGACTCCATTAGATTATCGCTAAAAATTTGATGCCCCTTGCCATTAAGATGCAATCGGTCTGGCATGGCGGTAGTTCCCATGACGTGCTGCTTCGTGTACCAATCTCGAGTCTCTATCAATTGACATAGTCCTTCTTTAGCGAGATCTCTCACTATCATTCTAATATCCTCATAGGACACATTTGAGGCATTTACCTTGCCGTTATAATCCCATCTAGCGGAAATCGGCACAAGACAATATACGGTAGTCGGTAGCGGATTGAGTTCAGTCAATAACTTACGGTAGTTTTCCTCGAATACTTTTTCATTCAAGCCCCACCAAAACCAGTCATTATGCCCAAGCTGGACAACTACGTTGTTTTTTTTACGCCTTTCCTTAGAGTCAGCACTGGCACCCCCGAAAACGAACTGTACCGCCTTCCAGATCTCGAGCCGTACGGCATTGGCTATCGTTTCCCCAGATTGGGAAATATTGATTACACGCCAGTCATATTCGCGTGTGATCACTGAGGAAGATGTGGTTCCGGCGCCGTCAGAAGAACGCGCCATCAAGCTATCGCCCAATATTATCAGCGTTTGTATCGGTGAAGTTGATTCAGTTTCTGGTTTCGGTCTCACTACGTTGGTGCTGCATGCACAGAGCGACAGCGCCATCACGAGGACGGTTGCGCAGCGTGTAGTTCGTACTTTAATTCTTAATAGAGCGTTTTTGGGCTCTGGGCCTTGAGCCTTTTGCCTTGCGCTATACCTATCATAATGCGTCGACGTAACGATTTCGTTATCTATAGTTATCACTGTCTGTCTCCAGTCCCCCCGTGCTCTGATTGTACACACTCAATATACTGTGTTGTTGCAAGATGCGTTGATGTTGTTGCAGTTGCAGTTGCCTTGGGCTGACTATCTGATGCCTGCAAGTCAGTTGCTGTTCTATTTAGGACCATTATTCACATAAAAATCGACTTAGTTCACTAGGGCATGGTTAGCTGCCAAATTTCTCACGGGCAAAGGCTGCGCCTCGCTGGCGGAAAGGCTGTTCTATCCATGTAAAGTTAAGCTGCGCAATAGCCCCCAGGAGCACAATATTTAACAGCGTCAGGGGTATCAGATAGTTCGAAACAGTTATCCCCAGATTAAAGCAAAGCTCTCTGATGGCAAAATTAAGAGGCACATGGATCAGATAAAGGCCATAGGATCTAGAGCCTATCCACATAAAAACACCATGAAATGGAAGAATTCGTTTAGCCAGGTCTATGTTCAATGACGCGATCAATACGATTAAAAATGCAACAACTGTCACCACACTGTAATAATAAAAGCTGTAATAGTCGCCGCTATAATAATTAAAAGTGACTTTATATGAATCGCTCGACGAGACCACCAGGATACAAAGTAAGACGGGGAACAGCACGGTTAGGACGAGGACGCGTCTCCTTAAAACGTTTAGAAATCTTTGGCAGGCTTTGCTTTCATGCATGATTGCCAGCAGCGCGCCAGAGCAAAGAGCATCTGTTCGGAACATCATTTCCCAAATGGATCGAGGGCTAAACAGCTGATAGGCGATTATTACTGCCAGTGCTGCGGCCAGCCACCTTTTGGGTAGTAGTGCCAAGAGAGGGAATACAAAGTAAAATTGTTCCTCTAACGACAGCGACCAGTAGACGAAGCTTGCTCCGTAGCCACTCTGGTTCATAAAAGCATTGGCAAGACGCACATTAGCAAATTGAAATACACCGGCGACAGTCGACCAAAGGTTTTCTTTAAGGTTTCCAAAGACGTTTGAGTCATTGAAAAACACTTGAAAGACCAGGATGAGACCTAGCCACAGCCACGCAGCGGGAAATAGTCGCGACATACGTCGTATCCAGAACGAATAGATAGTTTGTCGTTTACCTGTGGCATCTGTACATGCCCACAAACTTGGCAGCAGGGACCGGGCTATAACAAAACCGGAAATACCAAAAAAGAGGTCCACGCCAACGCTGCCATTGAAGTAGCTATAAAATTGATTGACGAAGCTGCCGGTAACAAATCTACTAAAACCGCCATTAAAGTGATGCATAATGACAAAGATGATCGCAAACGCTCGCAATACTTCGATGTCATCAATTCTTACGTTGTTCGATCTCATTGCAACCTCGCCTCTCTATACTTTTCTGGTAGCAAGTTGCCGCGTTTTACGCATCAGCATAAGAGTTCCCTTTGCTATGTGCTATTGATTTCACGCTATTATTCTTACTGCCGTTGTACCCAACATCCTCTTAGGTAGAAACGCATCAATTATCGTCAAATACACGCTAACACCTCGCCATTTTATATTATTAAGTGAGTAAATAGTATTGTCATGGGCTGTGCACTCGCAATGATATTGGCTGTATGCAGGGTGGGATGCCAGTTAGCCAATGTCTATTTTTCAATTCGGAATTTATATCAATATGTTCCGGCTGCCCACGCGTTATCTTGCGCCCCTAAATTATTATCTCGAGGTTGAATTTGCAGGTTGGCTGCAGTGCTTAATGTCACGGTCAACTTGCCATTACGAGGTGATGTATTCAGTTACAATCGCTGAGGAACGCACCAGCGTCGTTTCGGGTAATGTTGGATACGTTCTACAGTCGGCCGTGAAGTCGCTTTAACTCGATAGACTCTGTTACGATGCGGATGCAACGTGGTCTTTATTAGCTACTATAATTCGACGTCGAAAAAGCGCTATAGCAAGCAGGGCTATTAAGCTGAGAAGGGTTATGATGGCACCTGATTTAATAGTATTTGAATCAAAGTAGACATCTACTCTGTGTTTTCCTGCCGGTATTTCGATTGCTTTTCCAAGGACTTGCGCGGTATACACCTGCGCCTCTACACCGTCTATTTCCGCTTTCCAGCCGGGATAATTTGCGTCAGAAATAAATATCCAAAATGGGGCAGATGATTCAGTTGTGAAAGTGTAGTTCGCCGCTGACTGTTCAATTATTTCGTAAGTGCTGTCTTCAGCATCATATTTTTTGTTTGGATTATAGTCTGGCGCCTCAATAACCAATATGTTTTTATCGATTTTTTTGAGGCTCGCCAATGCTTCCTCAGGACTAGATACAACTTCCAATGTGTCATAGATTTGAATTCGAGGTTTTGCCGCGGTATTTTTTAACAATAAATTTGATTTAGTATTATTCTTGAGATTGACAAAAGACGTGTTTGGATAATAAGTGTTCGTTGAAATATAACCAATCGACAATATATCCATTAGCCTTAATCCAGGCGTCTGTGATGAGCTACCTGTTATTTCCTCAAGTACTGTGTCTTGGATTAGGCCTTTCCTTGATAGTTTCAGTGCGAATGAGCCCCGGTATGAGGGGATGTCCCAAATTAAATTTGAGCTGGCTATTAAATGATTTAGCTCTGATCTGACTCTGGGAGTCATATCCTCTAGGTAAGCGGAAACCATACTCAGCGGGGAACTTGTTGTATGAAAGTGTTTAAAACCCTCGTCTCCCGATTCATTGCGGATCAAGCTTACACTTTCTGGAGTCAAGAGTAGTTCTTCATTAGGTGCAAATTCAAAGGTGTGCACTTTGAAAAGCATTGTTTCAAATAACAGTAGAATAATAAAGAATTTTGGCGTTAGTTTTTTTACATTGAATGCTTCAGTGGACACTACTATTGCTATCGCTATCAGAGGTATCAGGTAATTCAAAAATGATATTTCTGCGATATCAAATTTCTGACAGATGTATATCCAAATGGCAAATGTCACCAAGATAAATAGTTTCGTGATCAGCGAGTTCATTCCGAGGATTTTGGTGTTTGAGATCCAGTCGACAGCCAGTGCCGAAAAAATGCATATCGATATAGTTGTTATATAAAAATAGGGCCACATCATGCGAAAGTTATTCAGTCCAGGAATTAAACTGTTTCCCGCGACTATCTCGTAAATTGGTGACGCATCAGCGAACCCAAAATTTAAAAGGAAAAAACACGCAATCAAATTTCCTTTTATTCTTAGGCTGGTCGGAAAAAATATAACTATTGATGCAAGTGCGCAGACAAACACGCTGCCGACAATTGGGAAATAGGGGATAGGACTGAGACTTTTGACGGTAGATATAAAGCCTCTGACCGCGAAGTCAACCGGCAGAGCATAGGTTTCTGCCCCCTCTCTTCTATGCGATAAACTCGCTAACTCCACAAGCGGGAGCCACTGTATTGCACTTACCCCGGCACAGATCAGCACGGCTAAAAAGCCTGTGGACAGATAGCTCTTGATTAAAGGGTATGCGTCTTTATTAAATGGCAACGTGCACAGACTGATTAGCATGTACAGAACGGTGCCATGAAAAAAGTGCGGGTACCCTGCGAAAATCTGCATTGCGATAGACAATCCAAAGCAAATGGCATTATTGCTAGTAGGTGCATTTAGCCACCGTTCAAACATCCATAGTGCCCAAGGGATGCAGGCTGCAGCGCTTATCGCGGTCATATTAGAGTTTGTATGGATTATCAGTCCCGAGAAGCTTGCAGCGATAGCGGCAAAAATGGCGCTTTCTGGAGAGATCTTAAGCGTTCTGGACAAGCCATAGGTGCCAATTCCAAACGCAATCATTGAGAGGTAGTGTATAAAGTTGTGGCCAAATTCAGGCGGTAACAACCACGCCACGAGGTAATTGAAAGGATTGCTAAGCCCGCCTTGGCTTTCTGCAAATATGGGATGTCCGCCGTATATAAGGTCCGTCCAGAAAGGCGAGTAGCCTTCATGTATGACTCTGCTATGAAATTTTAGTATCGCGTAGCCATGGTGAAGATTATCTCCGTGCACCAATGACTGGTCTAAAAAAAGGGCTGGATAGAATATCCAAGTAGCCAGTCCAGTTAAGAGCGCGAACAATGTGATGCTGTACTTATTGATCACTGTGAACTTTCCAGATATGTTAGTCGTGACATTGGCTGCGATGTGGCAAACCAATAGAGCGGCATCCATTTTTCACTCTATTATGCATCCAATATCACTGCAAGTGGCAGATCAATTGTATTGAGAATTGCTTTTTCCCCGCAATTTCGATGCAATTTATGTCGTTGGTCTATTTATTGTAGAATGTACGAAGCTCTTTAAGACCTATTAACTAAGTGATTGAGAGATGCGCCTTTACTTGCTACCCCATCAGGATGACGAGTTTGCCCTACTAAAGTCCATCAGTGATGATGTTTTCGCTGATCGAGATTTTGCCCTTCTGTATTTAACCGACGGCGCTTATGGAGGCAGCGTGTCAGAGATCCGTAATCGTGAATCGCTGACTGTCTTGGAGAGTGTAGGTGTTAGCGCAGAGCAAGTACATTTTATAGGGCTTGATTATCGGCTTCAGGACGGTTCATTACATTCTCAATTTAAACTCGCCTGGCAGACGATTCTTACGTTTACGGAGTCACACTCTTGTATCGATTCTGTTTATATGCCGGCTTGGGAAGGGGGGCATCAGGATCATGATGCTGCGCACATATTGGGGCTTTGTATCGCCGAGAAATACTCGTGTTTGGCTGAAAGTAGGCAGATCGCTCTCTATCACGGTCAGGGATTACCCTGGGTTTTTTATAAAGTGCTATCGCCACTCGTTCCTAATGGTAAGACAATCAACACTCGCATTCCTTGGGCACAACGTCTGCAATTTTTGAGGCTTTTTCTTTGCTATCGATCGCAACTTAAAACGTGGCTTGGTTTGTATCCTTTTGTGTTTATAAATATGATTTTTCACGGTATGGAAAGCGTACAGCCTGTCTCGTTTAAACGTATTTACCAAAGCCCACATCATGGTAAGCTGCTCTACGAGAGTCGTGGACATTGTCTGGAACAAGACTTTAGAGCACACGTCCAAAAATTTTTGCGTGAAAACCATTTGCTGTTAGATGAAGACATTTGAAAAAAACGGAAAATAGCATGATTGCTGTCGTTATACCTTGTTTCAAAGTTAGTAGGCACATACTGGATGTTGTATCCCATATTGGTCCTGAAGTGACGTATATACTAGTTGTTGATGACGCTTGCCCTGATAATAGTGGACGCCTAGTAGCTGCAGAGTGCACTGATCCGCGGGTTACCGTTATCTACCACAAAGTGAATGGTGGTGTTGGTGCGGCGGTGAAGACGGGTTACCGAAAGGCGGTTGAGCTCGGTGCTGAGGTGGTCGTGAAAGTGGATGGTGATGGGCAGATGGATCCATCTCTGATCTCAGTTTTTGTCGATCCGATCTTGAAAGGAGAGGCTAACTACACCAAGGGGAATCGTTTTTTTGAACTAGACGTCATTAATCGTATGCCGTCTATCAGGTTGCTTGGCAACGTGGCGCTATCGTTTTTAACTAAACTGTCCTCTGGTTACTGGAATCTTTTTGATCCCACTAATGGTTATACCGCCATTAGTTCGAGAATGATTCAATTACTGCCGCTTGATAAAATTGAGGACCGCTATTTTTTCGAAAGTGACATGATTTTTCGGTTGAACACATTGAGGGCAGTTATTGCTGATATTCCTATGGATGCAATATACGGTGATGAGCAGTCCAATTTGAATGCTAGAGAAGTCATACGTCCGTTTCTGATAAGTAATGTTAGGAATTTTGGTAAAAGAATTTTTTACAATTATTTTGTTCGCAACTTTAACTATGCATCGCTAGAGTTAATTTTCGGAATTATCTTGTCTGTGTTTGGATTTTTGTTTGGGGCTAGCAAATGGATTTTTCATGCAATGGATGGTTCCGTGGCCAGCGCAGGAACGGTGATGGTGTCAGGCCTGTCCTTGATTTTAGGAGTGCAGATGTTGCTGGGATTTCTCCAGTATGATATGTCCAATATCCCTGATAGGCCATTACAAAATAGAATTATGAGCGAAGGTAATACGGGCGTTTAGTCGAGAGTTGGATTCATACCGTGGGTGCAACTTATGTTCAAATTTAATCGCTATAAGCGGTATGTTGCGAGCTATTTTCTCTTTTGCTTTGCGTCAATATTGCGCACCTCAGCAATGACCCTAGGACGTTGATCTAAAAACATTTTTTTGTGAAGATCAGCACATCCTACATTCTTATTTCGCGCTCCCGCTCAGTATTCCAGCGGTTGTGTCCTGCGGGTTGGTAGGTAAGAACCATAGCTCTGCGACTTTGTTTGCTTTTATTGCCCTTGGATCCATGGATGACATGCGCATGGAAGTAGATAACACTGCCGGCTGGGGCGGTAATGGCTACAGGGTCCTCACCCTGAAATAGGTCCATATCGGTATACAATCGGTCCAGCACGCCTTTCCCCTGCACGCCTGAAAGTATGCCGTGATGATGACTCCCCGGAATAATCCACAGGCAGCCGTTATCAACGCGCGATTCGTCAAGATATATTTGCATGCTGAGTAATTGATCAACATGCTTGCATTCTAGAGCAAAATAAGGACTGTCTTGATGAAACGGAAATGGCGCTCCCTGCGGACGTTTGAAGTTTAATTTGTCAGTAAACAACGCCAACTTATTTAGACCAAGAATAGATCGTGCGGGAGCCCAGAGTCGTGGGTCATCAACAATAGGGTGTAAATCGTCATGAAGGTGTAAAAAGGGTTCCATTGAACGTATATCGCGGGAACCCTCCCGCCATTCCCATTTAACGACAGAATCATCAATCGACTGAAAACGCTTGTCATCAACAAATTCTAGATCAGGTGCATCGTTAGAAGCGGCTTCTGTCTCCATGCGCTTATGCACGTTTTCAGCGGCATCGCGCCACTTATCCAATTCGCGGTTACTAAATACTTTTTCGCGAACAAAAAAGCCATCGGAATTGAATTTTTCCAACTCTGACGCGTTGGCAGCATAGTGGCCGCTACCCCAGAGACGGGACATCATCTTTTGCAACACGCTTTGCTCCTAAAATCTTATTTCTACCGAGATTATGTCATAAATCGGGGGATGAGCACACATACTACAGAATTGCCGTGGGCGCATGCCCCAGCCTTAGGTGGCCTACCTAATCTGTTTATTTTTAATAACCTCGATCGGGCAGGCTGGCATACTTAGCCTTGTTATGCCCACAGATTCGCCCAACGGAGTAATCAAATGTAACAGCTGTCCGCGGCTTAAGGTTCGATGGGAGAGCCTGCTTCCACATTGGAAGTATGTTTAGTGCCGCTACTGCTCGAGATTAGCAATCTACAAAATTTTTCTGAAGTAGACTGCAGCATCCAGAGAAGCGTCATGCCGTCAATTAAACAAACCATGTTGAAGCACAGTCAGTATCTCACACGGCTTCGACTTCATGCGCCAATTTCTATACTTCGATCATCGTCTGTGCAACAATCAAAGAAAATGTATCATGCTTGGTTCGCTCTGAATCTCTCATGTCTGGACAGTTCAGATGGCATTGACAGGGCACTTAGGGTGTAATCTAGATTTCACCTCAGTCATTTTGTTTGTGCGAATGCGCAAGATTAAAGGCTGGCTCATGTTGAGTTTTGAATATTAAGGAGATGCACCTTGAGTAATATCGACCCTATTCCTTCTGCCAGGCTGATTGGTACTAAGGACCGTCAGTTGAGCGGTTGGTGCAACGCAGAAACTGGTGAATTAGTGGCGGATGTGATTGTGGAGCCCGGTGTCAAGGTTGTCGATATTGGCTGTGGAGATGGCGGTTATATCGGTTTCTGCAGTGCCAGAGGAGCAGACGTGACCTTCGTCGATATTCAAGAAGATAAAGTTCGCGCACTAGAGAACCGATTGAAAGAAAATGCCCAGGGTGAGGTAAGAGGTATTGTCTCAGATTGCGACCCAATTCCGCTTCCAGACGGCTGTGCGGATATTGTGATGAGTACTGAGGTTTTGGAGCACGTCCATGATCCTCAAAAGTTTCTGAAAGAAATTATTCGGATGGGTTCGGCAGACGCGACCTATGTGCTCACAGTCCCAGATGCCCGTGGAGAGAATTTAATCAAGTCTGTGGCGCACCCAAGCTGCTTTGAGGAGCCCAACCACATACAGATCTTCGAAGCCGATGATTTCATCTCATTGGTAGAAAGCTGCGATCTTGAAATCATAAGGCATGAATTTCTAGGCGGATTCTGGGCGGTATTCTATCTTCTTAAGTGGGGCACATCCCTGCCGGATGAATCTATAAATGACGCGGTGCATCCCGCAACAATACATTGGACTAAGGCGTGGGAGGAAGTTCTGGCTCATCCAAAGGGCGATATGATGCGCGAAAGCCTTAATAATTTGCTACCTAAAAGTCAGATGATTGTGGCGAAAAGGGCCAAATAGCTCTTTTGGCTAAATATCCGTATGAGTTACATGTCTAGGGTTCAGTGTTTATCAAAACACCTATGAAACCCTTTTCTTTTCACAACGCCGAAAACATCGGGCGTCGATGCAGACCTGTTTTGGTTGTATAGGAGTACTTGCAGTGTCAAGTGATTCACAATTTCCATCGGCTCCGATGATTGGCTTGCATGATAGAAAACTAGACGGGTGGGCTGACCCTGATACAGGGGAAATCGCTCCTGGCGTAGCAGTTAAGCCCGGTATGCAGGTTGTAGACGTTGGTTGCGGTGATGGAGGGTACGCAAGTTTCTGCGCCCGCATGGGCGCTAATCTGACTTTTATAGACATACAAGAGGAAAAAGTATCGGCCTTGGAGAGCCACTTAAAAGCTGGTGACTATGTCGGCGAGATCAAGGGCCTGGTGACCGAATGTAATCCTATCCCACTTGTAGACAAATACGCTGATCTCGTTATGAGCACTGAAGTTTTGGAGCATGTAGCTGATCCCGAGAGGTTCCTCAAGGAAATGGTCCGCATTGGGAAAGACGATGCGACATTCGTTCTTACTGTGCCCGATTCACGCGGTGAGACGCTGATAAAGGCTACTGCGCCAAAAGTCTATTTTCAAGAACCGAATCATATACAAATTTTTACTCCCGAAGATTTTCGACAACTGGCTGAGAGCTGCGGTTTAGAGGTCATTGAGCATAAGTATGTGGGAGCATTCTGGGCTATCTTTTTTCTACTCAAATGGGCCTCTTCTGATGATCAGCATGCAATCAATGAAGCCAATCATCCGATGACCCAGCACTGGACTAAGGTTTGGCAGGAAATTCTTAATCATCCGCAGGGTGAAGATATCAGGCAATCGCTGAATAATGCAGTTCCAAGTTCACAGGTTATAGTGGCTAGAAAGCGCAGTGCCGACTAACGTTAAAATTGACTTTGTTGTACCGGGTTTTAGCAAATGTGGATCGACCACACTTTGCGCTCTTCTTGACCTACATCCAGATATTTATATCCCGCCAATAAAAGAGCCGTGGTACTTTTCACATGCTGATTTTGAGACGCAGCATGCGCATTACGATAGTCACTATGCAGCTGCGCTGGCAAATCAATTTAAAGGGGATGGTAGCGTCGAGTACAGCGGTTATTTGAGTGAAGACATCGCTATTGAGCGCATTTACCAAAACAACCCTAGATGTCGTTTTTTATTTATTGCTCGTAATCCAAAAGCTCGAATTGAATCTAGCTTCCGAGAAATGCACCATAGCGGTATACAGTTTGGCCTAGACGCGCCCTATGAATTGTACGAATGCCTGCAGTCATTTCCACAGATGACGCAGGATACGTTGTATTGGAAGAGGATCAGTAAATTCAGAGAGCAGTTTGGAGATGAAGCCATTTCGGTAGTTTTCCTCGAGGAACTCATTTCGAATCAGCAAGCTACACTGCATCAATGTTTTAGGCACCTTGGCTTAGAAGTAGACCGTTTCCCTGGTGCTAGTGGTCTCAATCTTAATGCCGGTGAGGCCAAGCTTTATGATACAAGGCTGCTACGAAGAATAAGAAATAACCCTCTGACCGGTCCGCAATTGGCAAAAATTGGTCCTATTCGTCAGGATAAGGTGCTTATGCCGCTGCGACTAAGAAAACCTTTCGGTCGCACGTCCGTTTATTGGGATCCCGGCTCAGAGGAACGTTTCCAGCGCGATATAGCGCCGGATAGCGTCAGCTTTCTCAGGTTTTATGAGAAGGCGGCTGAGTTCTGGGACTTGGTCTAAGTCGCGCTCTTCAAGGTGTATTTTCCGCATTCTAGCCGCTATGCACGGGGCAACGTACTGGTAAGAAAAACTCTGCTGAAAGCCTAGAATGGGCGTAGTCTTGAGAGGCTTTTCAATTGTGCGCAAACAGTGCAAAAGAGGTACACTTTAATCCCTAAATCAGGATTCAAGACAGGTGCATATTTACTGCTTTTCAGCATCCACAAAGAGTAACAAAATGACGCTTACAGAGCAGTCTGAGTTTGCGTCTATCTCAATGCTGCAAGGATTTCTTCCTCTCTTAGAACAACTCGGTACTGTTGTAGTTTTGGACACGATTGACTCTGACTTCAAATCTGAATGCCAGCGGCATATTGACAATGATGAAAGAGTCTATCTTTTTGCCTTTGCCCCCCCTCATTGCATCCCTGAAGACTTACCGTGCTCCGTAATCCCTGTTTTTCCTTGGGCTCATCCGACCATTGTGGGTCTCGAAAGCAACACCGATTCAGTTTTCGGTTTGCCTGTGTCGTTAAGGGCTTTTAGCGCGGCGATCACGTGCTCAACCTTTGCCATGCAGGCGATCAACGAGGCCACTGATTCGATGCTTCATATAGCGGTCATTCCTGCGCCAGTTTGGGATGAATGGCACGAGATGCGACTGAAGTCGGTCCCGGTCAAGGCGGTCAAAAAAGACACGATAGACCTAAAAAAAGTGGTGCTGGACAGTAGAGACTATGTGTTGACTGGTGACACTGTTTACCCTGGTAAAAGTGTAATTTCTCCTCTCAGTGGGGCACAGGATAAATATAGTGGCCGCACTGTAATTGCTGCGCATTTTGGCACCTATAATCAAGATGCAATAGGCGTGGGATTCTATGAACCGGAGAATTGGGGCATGTGGTCAAGGTCGTTAAGCCCCTGGATTAAGCTCTCGCAGACTGCGCACGGCAAAACCCTCGTTAAACTTGCTTTAAGCGCGTTTGGCCCTAACATCGGCCGCGAAATACAAGTTTCAATAGGCGGTGAGACAGCAACGGTAATTCCTGAGTCGCAAGTTCGCGAATTCGAGTTTTCGCTTGATATTCGCTCACCGGGAAATGTACTCAGCTTTGAGAACCTTAGTCGGATAAACCGTGGACGGGCCGATGATCCGCGTACCATAGGCCTTGGCGTTGCCAGTCTAAACATTCGGATGGAGAAGGCAGACGGCGCCTTAGACTCGGATTATTTTACCGCAGCCGACTTCAAACCTTTGCATTTACAGGGCGTAGTTTATACTGCTTTGGTTGAGCCAGCCGACAGAAAAGATGGCTGGCAAGATATCATTATTGCTTTTTGTCTGGCGTTACGGCGGCAACCTGATGCTAACTTGATTCTTGTCGTTGAAAGAACCGACCTTCTCAGTTACGTCAATGATCTGCTAGAGATTTGGTGCAAGCTTACTCCCTTCGATTGCAGAATTGTCGCCGTTCAAGGCGCATTAAACACGGCTGAGCGCGCTGCCCTCATTGAGGCTAGTTCTTTCGTGGTGAACAACGCTAGCGCGGAAGGTCACTGCCGATCGCTTATGGATTTTATGTCATGTGGTATTCCCGCTATAGCGCCCAACCATACTGCAATGCATGATTACATCTCTCCAGCGAACGCGTTCGTGGTTGAATCAAACAGCGAGCCCTGTGCTTGGCCAACTGACCTAGAGGGTCGCTATAATACGCTTTGTTACCGACCTAATTGGGAATCATTACTGCATGCATTTGAAAAAAGCTTTGAGATTGCAAATCAGTCGCCAGACATCTACGAAGCGATGTCTGCGGCGGCTGCTCGCGCGCTGCAGCGGCACTGTTCGTTGGATACCACTGCGCCACAATTGCATAATTTTCTGGCTGAAGTAAATTAGTACAATGGTTATCATTACATACTCAGAGACCAGTGCAGAAACTCTAAAAGAAAATCTAGGGGAAGCTCACTACAGCTACTATTTTATTTATGTAAAGTACCTGCCTGTACTGGAGCGAATTGGTAAAGTCATTGCTGTTGCTGATCCATCCAGCGAAGTCGATGAGATTTTTCATGCGCATCCGGAAGATGAGTGTATCTTTCTCTCCTTTACGCCACCAAGTCGCACTGAACTCAACCTTGAATGCCCGACGGTCTGCATATTTGCATGGGAATTCAGTACTATTCCCAGCGAAGCATTGAATGGCATAGAGGAAAATAATTGGCTACTGATGCTTGAGCGCATAGGCAGTGCGCTGACGCTTTCGCAATATGCAAAGAGTGTGGTAGAAAAACAGGTATCCTCGGCAGTAGACATTAGTGTGATTCCGGCTGCAGTCGAGACGATTGACCCGGCTCAGATACCCGGCAGACTGTCAGGTCACACGCTTAATATTGAAGCGGCTATCTACGATAGTAAAGACTATGACATCACACCGGAAAACGTTGATGACGTTATGTTCAGCACGCGTGATCCTATGAAGATGCAGGCCTGGAATGAAAAACCTGTGCGACAGTTTTACGGAGAGGATAATGCTGACGCAATGCGTTTTCTTGTGGGTTTCTTCGAGCCAGAAAGCTGGGGAGTATGGACTAAAACTGAGTCACCTTGGCTGCTACTGCCTTTCAAGGTGCGTGGCCACTTGATCATAAAGATAGAACTGGTGGCCTATGAGAAAAATATTGGAAGGCAGATTGACGTCACCCTAGGCAAGCAAACTCGCAGCATTTTCCCTAGCAAAGCCCCAGAGACTTACGAGCTAAGTTTTGCGCCAGAAGACGATGTAGACGTGTTGGTGATTTCAAATATTGACGTTCAACGGACGGAAGACTCAATAGAGCGTCGCTCAATTGGACTGGGAATTCAAAGGCTCGAGATGCGCAGGCCACGCGCGCTAAGTAACGGGTTATCTAGATTATTTTTTTCCGGGTTAAGTAGGATCCGAGGATTTTTTGATAAGGACATTAATTTGGTCGGTCACGCCCTCAGTCATCAGCTTAGTTTGGAAGGTATTACATATACGAGTGTGTTCAACCCTCAGGACGGACGAAAAAATTGGGAGCAGATGATCATGGCGTTTTGCTGGATGTTTAGACAGCAGGAGAATGCGACCTTGATTTTAAAGATGACACATAATAACTATCTGACTTTTTTGGGTAGGCTTCTGTCTAACTATGCAAAGATGTCGCCCTTCAAATGCAGAGTGGTTGCAGTGCATGGTTTTCTCACGGAGGAGCAGTATCAGATACTTATCCAGAGCACGCACTTCGTAGTCAACACATCCACTGCAGAGGGACAATGTCTGCCTCTGATGGAGTTTATGGGCCAAGGTATTCCTGCTGTTGCACCCAACCACACTGCAATGGCTGACTACATCAACGGTGAAAACGCCTTTGTTATCGACGCCAGTTTATACCCCACAAACTGGCCTCAGGACGAAAGAAAAGCCATCAGCACTATGGCCTATGAAATTAACTGGGATTCACTGTGCAAAGCTTTTGAAAACAGCTACCAATTGGCGACTCACAATACGAGCGGTTATCGCGAGATGCAAATAAATTGCATCAAAGCAATTGAACGCTGTGCTGGGGCCTCGCAGGTTGAAGAGAAAATACGCCAATTTGCAAGTACAACGGCAAAGAGTGCAGGCGCACTCTAAAATGCAAAAGTATAAAAATTGTAGATATTGAAGAATCGTAGGCGATCGCCGCTATTTTTCCGCAATATTGAGTGAGAGAGCTTAGTAGCCTATATCGGGTCTTCAAAGGTATTAGATTTAACCCAGGGGTATGGCGCTGTTTAAGCGGCATAATCTGATGCTGGCTACACGGGTTTGCGTGCCAGAATAACTTGGCTTTTTGGAAGGATCTTATCGATTTCTTGTTTGAAAGATTTACCCTCCGGCGTTGAAATTAATCGGCGCCACAGGGTAGCCCAAGTTTGAAGGCTTTCGTCAAAGGGAGGGGCTATTGAAGAATAAACAGCGAATGGCTGACTATTGATATCATCGCCTTTTGCTGCCTGTATGGCCCAGTGCATGCACATGCCGAATAGCCAGTAAAATCCATATGCAGAATAGCTTTCTACCACCAAACCTGAGTCTCCCACCAGCGAAAGAAACGCGTCTTTGCTGAAAATCCGAATATGATTGGGGTGCTGAAAGTATATCGGTGGGGCGAACTTCTCCTGTATCTTTTCACCCTCTTCGCTGGGTACTGTGAGTAAGTAGAGTGCGCCGGGTCGTCCTACGCGGACCAGTTCGGAAAGCACACGCTGCGGATCCGACACATGCTCCAGCACCTCTCTGCAAATGATGCGGGTTGCGTTTCCATCTGGAACCAGGAGAGGATTGCTGTCGCAGACTATGCCCTCGAACCCTCGAGCAGTTCCAAGGTCTCTGATTTTTGTTTCTAAATCCGTTACCGATTCGGCAACAACATCTGTGAAAGTGACATGGGCGCCTCGGCGCGCGCAAAACAGCGTCGCATCACCCGGCCCGCAGCCCACGTCAAGTACATAATCATCGGCCGATATATGAAATCCTGTAAATACTTCGCCGGTATCGGTCGGGTACCAACCACTTTGACTGGCGTCGATCAGGCCAACCCATGTAGGATCATTGATGTCTGGAATATTCGGGCCAAGAATAGTCACACTATTTCCCTTTGGTTTTTATTGCGCAGTAACACAATATAAGCCGAAGCAACGAACGTATCAAAGAAGAAATGAAAAAAAATACCAGCCAGAATGCTTTGGGCAGGAGTGAGCCTATAACCCGGCCCGATAGATTAGGGGTGACTGTAGAGGAAAGTTGAGCCATCACGGCATGCGATTGTGAAGAATATAAAGGGACAGTCTTCACCCGTATTCGAAGCAGAGTGCATGCCGGCGACGTTTTCAAGGTAAAGCAATCGGTTCGGATGTCCGCGCTAGTGCAATAGGACTCTGCTCAGTACTCAAGCCTGGCAGGCTATTCACTGTTGTCGAATGCCAAAATGTTTCCTACACGATCAGAGAAAAATTTTTCTAAGTGCTGCTAGTCTGGCTGTCGCTATCTTTTGCTGTGACGAGCGAGTAAGCAGCTTAGAGTTAGCAGATAGATACTGCGCTTCGAGCGTTTCTAACGGTTAGATTCCTGAAGTCAATGTTTTTAACTTTCCTCTGCTGCGACGTACCATTGATTGTGGATGACATTGTCGATCAGCTGTGCGGCACTCTGCCCCCAATCTTGCCACTCTACGCCCAATGGTTTGGGCTCAGATGATGCATAGTAAAGCTTAAGCCACTCCTGCAGTGCCGATGCTAGCTCTGCTTCGGATTGGGCCTGAAAGTACCAAGCATGATCGCCGCACACTTCGTGGAATATGGGAAGGTCTCGGGCTATCAATGAGGCGCCATAATGCGCAGCTTCAATAAGTGGCAATCCAAAGCCTTCGCCAAATGATGCCATGAGTGTGCCGGCGCAACCTTCATAGAGAGACTTCAACATTACATCACTGACATAATTCAGCCATTGCACTTTCTCTGTTTTAGTTTCGAGTGCTCTGAGATCTTCAATTAATTCTTTGTCTACCCAGCCCTCAGACCCTACGATGACGAGTTCGATATCTAACCCTCTTGACCACAATATCTCAAAGGCTTTTAAAACCTGACTGTGCCCTTTTCGCGGCTCGATGGTTCCTACCATGAGCAGATAGTCTTTACCGGCTAATCTTTTAAGCATGCGCGTTTCAGAGGCTTCTAGAGCCCCTTCACTAGTCCGTGACTCCATTTCCGCGCCGAGGTGGAAGTAGCCGATGCGTGGTCTGGAGGTGGCGTCATAGGCCTTATTATTCAGCCATGCCTCATACTCGTTGGCAACTGTCCTAGAAATGCTAACTACGCCGTCGCTGATATCGGTAATAGCAGAAACCCAGTTTTCAAAAAACGGTATGTGATCAGAGGGAAAGCAGTGAGGTAACTGCATTGGCATTAGGTCATACAAAACGTGGTACACCCTGACGCCACGCCCTCGCCATGTCTGTAGCCACCATCTTGATTTCTTTTCCCTCGCTAGTCGAGATTCGAAATCGAGACCCAAATAAATATCACCGGATTTCGCTTCTACTGCGTCATCGACTAGTTGATTTGGCATCAAGTCTAGAAAAGTATTCACAAAGGTACGCGCATAGCGGAAGTGTCCAGACTCGAAATCGAAATATACCGCTTCAACACGAAAGCCAAGATATAGATTTTTCAGTAGTTCGTGAAGAATATTTCTAACTACCCTCTGGACACCACTTTTTAAATCGTGGTGCGCTACTACAGAGATATCGACAAGAATCTGGCGACCGGTAAGCGTGCTAGTCGCGCCAACTGCACAAGACATGAGGTCAGTCAGGTCTTCAAGGCAGGAGAAAATAGCATTGGGTGATAGTTCGTCTAATTTAGACGTAAACAAAGCTTTTTGGACACCATTTAAAAGCGTGCTTGGGTTTTCTCGATAGCAACTTTCGATATAGTTCACATAAGAGCTGACAACTTTCTCTGGAGCATGGGCTTTGGCAACGTAGGATCGAGCAAGTGACCCCTGTCCCGTGGATTCAGCGCTGTTATTAAGTGCTTCAATTAGTTCTTCAATAGTGAATTCGTCCCGCAACTTTATAACTGCTTCGTCAGGAATTTCGGCCATGCTACCGTGCGAATTGATAATGGTCGTAAGCTCAGCGGCCATACTATCAAGAAGTGCGGCTGAAGACTCCCCTCTAGAGTTACAGCGTAGCTGAATAGATATGTCTACCGCACTGAGGTAATTATCATATGCAGTCGTTTCTACGAACCCAGTTAGAATGATTTGCTCGGGTATGGGCATTTTTGATATGCGAGTAATTATATCCGCCTCGAGGTCTCTCTGACCGCAGCCGCCTATTAGATATAATCTAGCTGTTGCATCATGAGCGAGCAGCGATCCGGCCCAGGCTTCCAGTAACTCATTGAGGTACTTATTCGGATTTAAAAACCCAAAGGTAGCGTAGACTTTAGCATCTTCTGGAATGTTGAGCTTTTGACGTGAGGTTGTGCGGTCGGGAAGCTGCTTGATTTTGCGTGCAAGAGGTGTAACACAAAGATTTGATAGCGTTGTTGCATCAAAGAAAAGGGATAAGTTGTCCCTTGCAGATTTACTATGAACCAGTACGCCGTAACTGTCGCTAAACAGGGGCCCACATGCGGGGTAGAGATTTATCGATTGTTGGACGGTACTCTGGCAATCCAGTAACGCGGCCCATCCGTGAGAGGTATAGATTTTTTGATGCAGTTCAGTAATTCCTAATTGCATGAAATTGCTAAAGATGCAGTCCCCTAGGTAGATGTCGTGCAGAACTACAACGCCCGGATGAGCTTGCAGTAAGGTGAAGTACTCATAATGAAAGGATGAGTTGCCGAAATGGTACATGACGCGGTCAAAACAAGCGCCCAGTTTCAAAAATTGTGCGTGGCTCATGGCGGCAAATCGCGCAGTGAGTCCAGCATCAAGGTCAGACACGCGGTCAACTACAAGAGTCACGTCATAATGTTCTGCGAGAGCAGGAAGAATTTCCATACAGTAATTGGCAATGCCCGATGCCGTCGGTGGCATTGGAGACACCAGCGCTAACCGGCTGTTGTTCGTAGTCTTTTGAACTTTTGTTTGCGGAAGCAATGCTCCCTCGAAAGCTTCCTCCGCCATCATTTCCGACGTCAGCTTGACATAGTGCTGCGCACCCAGAGATTGAACAAATGTTTTATGCACCAGCGCCAGTTCTTCGTGAGAGAGATTTTTTTCCAAAGACTTATAGGCAGGGTAAGCGATCAGTTTATCCGGCATGGGTACAGTCTTGCGGAGTTTTGTATAGTCATCGGAGTTAGATAATCGACAAATGAGTTGAGCCTGATGGTCTAAAATCCACGCAGTGGTCAACCACGCGGGCCATTTGACTACGCTATCCAGCCAGTGAGTTGAATCTCCAAGATCTATAACAAGACTCACAAATGCACCGTGGGTGGCGTGTCGGTCGAATGTTTAGCAAGTGCAATCTTGATTAGGCTAATTTCAGCCCTCGATGTAGACAGTAATTGGCGCGCTTCGCTGTCTTTAATCAGGCTTTTCTGCGTAACGCTAAAGCTTTGCAGCAGAAATCGTTTCTGTGGACTCAACTGTTGGAAAATATGCCATTGGATCTGTTCATAACTAAGTTCAGCAATAGCTTTAATACTGTTTTTGGGCCTCGCATAGGTAAGTGGCGCAATTTTATTATACTCGCCGCGGCCCAGGCCTCTGCCCTGCATAAACTTGAGCCACGTTCGACCCAATAAACCATTTGATGAGCCTAGTTTCTCTGAAAAAGACCAGAGAGATACGCGATATTCTGGAAAAGTGGCGGTAACCTTTGCAACGATAGACCAGAGAAACTGGCGTCCCTTGGGTATGACTAATGCCACTAGAATAAACGGCCACAAGGGCAGGGTCACTAAGGCACCGACCGTCAGCAAGAGCAATAATTTCCAGTGTTGTTTTACTTTAGGAATAACTTGTATTAATAAATATAAAAGCGGTGAATTGCTCTCTATCTGATTGATACGTTCCTCATTTTGCTTGGCGATCGTTTTCCAGCGTAACATCTCTCGGCGAGCGGACAGCAGCTCGCGCAACGCTCCTTCAGATAGGCCATCTGCATTCGTCATCGAAGTCTCTGGCCTCGAGGGGCTATACTGTTGTCGTCGAGATGTCATACGCTGCTCTTATCTGAATTCGACCGAGTATATCAACCCTTTGGGTCTGTTGCATGGCATAGGCCCGTAGCCGATATCTACCTAGTCCGCAGTAATTATAGTTTGTGAGTTGTACCGGATAGGAATTGCAAGTCCTTCTATAATTGACAGGGCCACCGATCGCCATTTTCAGTATGACGCGGGCTGTCGCGGCCAACCGTCCACAACTCTTCGAAGTTTAGTAAGATGAAGGGCAACAAATGTGATACAGTTTCAAAATAATATGATTATATGCATCTAACTCTCTATTTTTCATAGTATTTTATTCAATTATGCATTCAGACTTAGTTTATCTTAAGATCCCCGAATCAGCTGGCAACGCAAGCTCGGAGTATCTCGTAAAAATCGGTGAGAAAGGCAGTATTTTTGGTAATGCCAATGGATTGGAAAACGGTCGCCTGCTAAATTCTGCCCTCGCAAATTGGTATGTTCCATAAGATGACTTCCCGAGGCGCCAAAAATGAGGTGCTATCTGATCGGTTGATAGCACTGCTTAAGGAGAGAGTAGCGGATAAAGAACTTATCAAGTATCTGGATGAACTTATTCCCGCGTATACGTTGCCAGATGCGCGCACTCATGCGCTCGACGAGCGAAGACTAGACTATCATATCAGCGATTTTCTGAACTATTTTGATGCTGAATTTGTTGAGGTCGCCTACCTTTGCCTCCTTAAGCGAAAAGTGGATGGTTCCGGCCTTACGTCTACACTGCATGGATTGAGGTTTGATAAGTACTCTCGTGTTTTTATTCTCGGGCGACTGCGCTATTCCGATGAGGGCAGGAGAAATGGCGTTGAAGTGCGTGGCCTTAGGGCTAGATATTTTTTAGCGCGAGCACGCAAAGTCCCTTTATTTGGTTCGTTAATCGGCTGCATAGTGAATCTGAAAAAATTGCCCGGGCTAGATAATGATCTAGGTAAGCAGGATGCTGATAGTGCTGCCGGCGTGCACAAACTATCCTCTTTAGAGCATATACAGTCAGACCCTTCCAATAACGCCGGTGCCAGTATAGACACCACATCAAGCATTAAAACTGATGTTGCCGATGCGGGGACGCTTCCAGAACAGGGCGAGGAAGGTTATCGATTATCCCTAGCTAGACTGACGAGTCTGCCCAGCGAAGAATACCTGATTTCGATCTATGATTTAGTATTGCGACGTAAGCCTTCCATGTCCGAAAGAGAAGAGGCAGTTAAATTTTTGGCTTCTGGCTATAGGTCTAAAATAATGTTGATTGGCGATTTGTATGGGTCGCCAGACGCACATGGAAGCGTGAACGATATTCCTGGTTTAAGCGCCGCTTATCGTACTGAGAAAATCCTGTCGACTCCATGGATAGGACCTATTTTGCAGCTTCCTCGGGCGATCAGAACACTGTCGCGGCTTGATCTAATAGTCGATCATCAAAGTGCAGAAAATTTGCATCAGTTATATGAGGTGGAAAACCGACTGATGCTGCACAGGAATAGAATACTGGCAGGCCTGAAGAGCACGTTAAAAGAAGCAGTTGAAGATGAAAATATCAAGAGCTAGAGACTGGAGTTAAGGTGAATATAGCGGTCCTGAACACTCAAATTCCGTTCTCTAGTGGTGGGGCAGAGGTGCTAGCGGAGGATTTGATTGCCTCTTTAAGAGAGCGAGGTCATAAAGCAACATTAATAACAGTCCCCTTTAAATGGCACCCACAGCAGTCTTTGGTTGACAGCATCCTAGCTTGCAAGCTAATGGATATTGATGGAATCAATGGGGTGAAGATTGACAAGGTTATTGGTCTAAGGTTTCCCGCTTGGCTTTTGGAACATAGCGACAAGGCACTGTGGATTTTGCATCAACATCGCGCCGCGTACGAACTGTGGGAGACACAATATAACGATTTAGCGTCAATGCCAGATGGCGGGCGCGTTAGAGATTTAATTTTTAATCAAGATAATGACGCAATATCGACCTGTAAAAAAGTTTATACAATCTCGCATAATGTGTCAGGTCGTTTATTAAAGTTTAATAACATCGACTCAGGCGTTTTGTATCCGCCTCCTAGGTCAATGGAAAAGTTTTATCATGAAGAGTACGGAGATTACTTTTTCTTCCCCAGTCGAATAACTCCTATGAAACGCCAGGAACTCGTTATTGAGGCTCTCGCTCACTGCTCACCAAGTGTAAGGGTTGTGTTTGCAGGAACGGCCGATGATGATAAGTATCTTGAGCAATTGAAGCAGCGTGCAGTCGAGTTAAAGGTTACAGAAAATATTACATGGCTGGGGCATATAAGTGATAATGAAAAACTTCAATATTATGCGCAGTGTCTTATGGTAATTTTTCCTGCATATGATGAGGATTATGGCTACATTACGCCCGAAGCTATGCTTTCCTCCAAGGGCGTTATAACGCTTACAGATTCAGGTGGCGCATTGGAATTCGTTGCCGACGATGTAAATGGAATCGTCGTTGCACCTGATGCTCTTTTGTTGGGTGAAAAAATGGACCGTATCTGGTCAGATAGGTCTTTATCCAAGCTTTATGGTGAAAATGCGCTCGAAAAAATAGTGAGTATGGATATTTCCTGGGATCGAGTAATTGGAAGCCTGCTTTAGTTATGAATATTCGCTGGTTTTCGCCGCTCGACGTCGAGAAAACGGAGATAGGTAGATATACTCGCGCATTGCTCCCATATTTAGAAAAAGCCTTTTCTCTCGGCGTAATCACTGACGCAACGGAGATTTACCAAGAGTTGACGCCTGAAACCCACGCTTGGGCAGGAAATGCCCTCAATATTTACAATATCGGTAATAGCTCCTTGCATTGTGGCATTGTCAATCAGGCAATGGAAAATCCTGGGGTCATCATCTTGCATGATGTTTGCTTGCTTGAACTTGGCATTGCGCATGCGAAAGAGCATCCTGAATTTGATCTTCAGGAAATGGTTATAAACGAATATGGCACGGAGGCTGGTAAGCTACTTTCTCAATTGTATAGCGATAAAACATATGAGTGGTGCGGAGATTCTCAGGAACAATACGGAGATTTTGTAACATTATATCCGCCATTCGAGACATTCATCTCTAACGCTTACGGAATCGTTGTTCATTCACAATACGCTTTAGAGAAGGTAAAAGCGAGGTATAGCGGGCCAGTCATCAAGCTAAATTTACCCTATGACGCCGCAGTTGGCGCTCCTAATCATCGACAGTTTACTCGTCCTTTGGAAATTATTTTCTGTGGACATGCGGGGCCAAATCGTCGCCTCACGCAGTTTTTCAGTGCTTGGGCTGAGGTTAGCCAGCCCAACCTTTTTCGACTTTCTCTTTACGGCAATATTAGCAAGGCGGAAGAATTACTGTCTCAGGCTGCAAACTTTGGGTTAGCTGAATTTATTAAGGTGGTTGGATTTGTCGATGATGACGTTTTGGATAAGGCTATCGCCCGTTCAGATCTCGCACTAAATCTGAGGAATCCAACTATGGGAGAGGCCTCTGCCAGTCAATTGCGCTATTGGTCTCATGGGATAGCGTCGATCGTCTCAGATGTCGGATGGTATGGCGAGTTGCCAAATAATGTGGTCTTAAAGGTGTCCTCGAATTCGGAGCAAGAGGGGTTGATTGCTATCTTAGAGAGAATTCTGTCGGGAGAGCAAGAACTGCTCGATACGGGTGGGGCGGGCTATCAATATCTTCAAAATCATCACTCTTTAGCCCAGTATATTGCTTCGCTATCAAGCTTTCTCCCCTCCGCCATTGAAAATCGTTTTATGTCTTCGATTATTAATGACCGGGTGATTGGCGTTATGGCTTCGATGTGTCAGGAGGTAGAGGATGCTTCTGTGTTTTCCGAAACACTGGCGAAAATTTCTACTATACTCAGTGATGAAGAAAAGTCTTAGCGTAACCGGTGGATCGGAGCATGGCGTAGAAAGAATTCAAAGAGCCCCGAATTGGCTTTCGGCACATTCTAGTGCCAGATAAACAGTGTGGCGGTAACATTTTGCTCATTTAGTAGTGTGATTTTTGATATGGTATGGTGAGCGTTAGACACTACGAACGAATAATTTTCGTAATAAAGTAATAAAAGAGACAGTATTTGGGCGCGAAGACTATAGAAATATGTGCTGTGACTGTTTCCTATAAAAGAGCGATCTAGGTATGTCGTTGTCTTAAGGGCGGAGTTTACCTCTAAGGTTTAACCTTTATTAGTGGAGCCTGGCAGGGTACAACTGTGTTTATCAAATGAATTCGATAGATTTGGAACGGTAGGAAATAAGATGAAAAAAGCTGTTGTTACCGGTGTGACTGGGCAGGACGGGGCTTATCTTGCGGCCTTGCTTTTGGAGAAGGGTTATAAAGTTTTCGGCGCATGTCGCCGAACGAGCGCGGTTAACTTTTGGAGGATGGAGGAGGTGGGTATCCGCCAACATCCAAATCTGGAACTTATTGACTACGATCTGACAGATTCTATGGATGCCATGCGCTTGTTGGAAGCGAGTGAGGCGGAGGAGGTCTATAATTTGGCAGCCCAGAGTTTTGTGGGGGTATCATTTAAGCAGCCTATGGCGACGTCTCAAATTACTGGCTTGGGTGCTCTGAATTTACTTGAAGCGATTAAAGCTACGGACAAAAATATCCGTTTCTATCAGGCGTCGACATCAGAGATGTTTGGAAAAGTTCAGGATGTTCCCCAGAAGGAAGACACGCCATTCTATCCGAGAAGCCCCTATGGCGTCGCAAAGCTATATGCCCATTGGATGACAGTTAACTACCGTGAATCGTATGATATGTTTGCATGCAGTGGAATTTTGTTCAACCACGAGTCTCCGCTGCGTGGAAAGGAGTTTGTCACCCGCAAGATCACTGACACGGTAGCTAAGATTTATCTCGACATGGCGGATGTTCTTGAATTAGGAAACCTCGATGCAAAGCGGGATTGGGGTTATGCTAAGGATTATGTCGATGGTATGTGGCGTATGCTTCAGGCGGAAACGCCTGATACTTTTGTGTTGGCGACCAATAGAACAGAAACCGTCAGAAATTTCGTAGAGCTTGCCTTTGCTGCGGTAGATATGTCAATACAGTGGGAGGGAAAGGATGAGCAAGAGGTTGGCAGGTGCGCCAGTTCGGGAAAAGAACTCGTTAAGGTTAACCCAGAATACTATCGTCCTGCTGAGGTAGAACTCTTAATCGGTGACCCTTCGAAGGCGAAGCAATTACTTGGCTGGGAAGCTGAAACATCACTAGAGCAGCTGTGTGAGATGATGGTCGAAGCGGATATTCGACGGAACAAAACTGGCTTGTCTTTCTGATGAGTAAAAAAGTACTTATTACAGGTATTGCAAGTTTCACAGGCCCCTATATTGCTCAAGAATTATTCCTGCATGGCTATGAGGTCGTTGGGTTGAGTCAGCTTCCCTTCGAGATTGCATGTGCAAGCTGCATTGAGGGTAACCTTTTAGATGCCACTGCCTTGAACAAAATTATAGATACGTTCAAGCCAAATTTCGTCATACATTTAGCTGCGATCACCTTTGTACCTCATGGGGATGTTGCCGAAATGTATATGACTAATATCGTTGGCACTCGGAATTTGTTGTCTGCGCTTTCTAGACAAACGTCACCTCCGGAAAAGGTGTTACTAGCGAGTAGTGCAAACGTGTATGGCAATGCCATTGAAGGCGCCTTGGATGAAAAAACGGCTTTTTCGCCTGCTAATGACTATGCGACGAGTAAGGTCGCGATGGAACTGATGGCAAAGACGTGGTCGAAACATTTGCCGATTTCTGTTACTCGCCCATTCAACTACACCGGTGTAGGTCAGGCTGATAAATTTCTTATTCCAAAGCTCGTCACACACTTTCAACAGAATAAGCCCAAAATTGAGCTGGGTAACATTGACGTTATCCGCGATTTTTCCGACGTGAGATTTGTTAGCGCCGCATATCAGCTACTGATTGAACATGCGTTGCCTGGTGAGGCCTACAATATTTGTTCAGGGTCGGGATGCACGCTAGCGAGTATTATTGATGAATTGAACGATATTGCTGGGTACAAGATTGATGTGGCGGTGAACCCAGACTTCGTTCGCGAGAATGAGGTCAAAGAGCTAGTAGGCGATAACAAAAAGTTGCTTGAATTATGTCCTTCACTTGAGGCGATGCCGATACGGGATACCTTGCGCTGGATGTTCGAAAAATCAGAATCTCCATGATTGCTCATGCTCAAAATCTGGATTTAATGCTTTGCTGAAATGCGCCCAACTGCTTACTAGCGTTGATTTCTAAGCGGAGCAATTCAGCGCTATTTTATTTATTCTGATGATAATCTATCAACGTAATGCACTATCTCCCTTATATGTAATATAGTAATCACAAATATATTGTTCCCTTTTTGAAGCCTCGTAATAGAGAGTTTTCGTGATAAAAATCCGCTCATAAACCATATCATTGTGGCCTGTGTAGGCAGTCGTATTCAACGGTTCAAGCAAGTATGGAGAGCCTTACTCTACTACTTTCTTGGCAGTCCTGGACAGGTAGCTGATCATTTTTTTGTAGACCACTTCGTGCCCAGCAACGGCTTCAACAGCTGCGATGCTTTCAGTGGACATAGATGTGTAGGTCTCGTCATCATGCATTGCAACATAAAAACTGTCTCTAAATGCTTCCATTAGTGAATGCCAGTCAATTCGGTAGCACAGCGTCCGCATCGCCTTACGCTCATCAAATGGCCAAAAAGTAGGATATAAATTTGACGTCACAATGAAGGCATTATTTGTATTGATATAATCAGCCATAGCAGTGTGATCAGGTGCAATCGCTGGAACGCCTTGCCCCATAAACTCCATCAGTGGCAGACACTGTCCCTCGCAGTGCGAGCTGTTAATCACAAAGTGTGATCGATCAATGAGCAATCGGTACTCCTCGTTCGTTAAAAACCCGTGTATCGCTACAACTCGGCACTTAAACGGTGACATCTGTGAATAGAGCTGCAATAGTGTTCCCAGAAAGCTTCCCAGCTTGTGATGAGTCATTTTGAGCACGAGAGTAGCATTCTCATCACTCTTGAAAGCCCAGCAAAAAGCCGTCACTAAATCTTCCCAGTTCTTACGCCCGTCTTTCGGGTTGAGTATGCTCGTGTAAACAACACCACTGAGTTCTAACAAAGTGGTAACATCGTCTGGTGCAAAATTCGGTGGAAGCGGAGAATCTTTGTGCGGGATTTTTCGGTGTCCTAATAGTTTGGATTGGATTCTTTGTGCAAATGTACTGGGCCTGGCCATCTTCAGCGATTTAATGCCGATGCCAAGTGAGCGGTTATCTCTTGAACCAGCTGCGTGCGTCAAATCCAGATTAGAGAATTTCAAAATATTCACATCGCTTTGTGGACTGAATGCCAGAGAATACAGTTTTGAATCCCCATCAATTCTGATAGAAGTTGATTCTTTACCTAAGCTCACGTAAATCTCTCTGCCGATATTTTTCCCATAAGCCAATAAGTCAACTTCTATCGTCATTGGTCCTTTGACGAAATGAGGGAGTAAGATCCAAGGCGTCTGTGTTTTAGACCAGGTTCCCCAGTCTTCTGAACTATAAAAGCCTACTAACAACTCAGTTTGATCGAAATCTGCGTTGGAAAACGATAAATATGCATCTTTGCCGTTCCAGGACTGGGGTTTTACCGCGCCTCTTAAACTCGGCGCATTGTCTTCAGCTATCTCTGACTTAAGGTTGTAGATTCGACTATCGTGCAGTGTCCCCTTTATGCTGAAAGCTGCAGTGTCTTTACGCTTGGGCGGAGGAGGTAAAGCTGTGGTGTCGACAGGTGCAGGTATGACAGAAAGATTCAATCCATTAGGTATGGCCTTGTTAACTACCTCTGCGGCAAATTCCGAAATAGTGATGGCGTTTCCTATACTTTGTAGTGATGCAGCCCAGTTATATTCAGGACGATCGTGCCAGGATTCTTCCGGAATCGTACTGAACTCCCATGCAAATACACAGACGGTGGGGCAGCGTAAATTGAACAGTGTTCTGTGTGGAGGGGAGAATGAAAGAAAAATACATTTTTCATCCGGATTTTCTAAAAATAGCTTGTCAACTTCGGTTTGAGGTGATTCTACTGGAATGAGAGTGCCAATTTTCGCTAGCGCAGGCAGATACTTCTTGTAAATGAAATAATAGCTGTACTCTGCTTTTCCTAGGCGCTGTTCTATCGTCTCAGCGCTTGTTTCTGAATAGGTAATTATAATCATAGAAGCGTTATTTTTCTCTGATGCTTTTCAAAAAACTTTCCAAGCGAGTCTGTAATGCGTCATGTGAGCAGAAGTTATACTGGCTTTCCCAAGCGCATCGGGACATCGAGCGATAAATACCCGGCTGTTCTGTCGCAACCTGATAGCTCGCTAAATATGCTTCATGAAGCGACTCCCAGCTCGGTCTATACCAGAGGGTAGTAAAATTTTGCTGTGGGTCCTGCGGCCAACAGCATGGCTCCGGACTTGAGTTAACAATAAACGAATTTTTTACATTTACGTAGTCAGCCATTGCTGTGTTGTTCGGTGCAATAGCAGGCACTCCGCATGACATATATTCCATCAGCGGAAGGCATTGGCCCTCACCCCGTGATGCATTCACGATATAGCTTGTAGCGTCTATAAGGTTTGCATACTCATCAGGTTGCAGATAGGCGTGGATGACCATTACTCTGCAGTGAAATGGGTGCAACTGGGACAAGAGAAAAAATACATCTTCAAGGTAACCGGACATATCCTTATAGGCCATCTTAAGGATTAGTGTGACATTTTCGTTGTCGCGGAATGCAAGGCAGAAGGCCGTTAAGATGTCTTCCCAGTTTTTCGATTGATCTCTGGGGTTAAAAATACTGGTGTAGATGACACCACAGAGTTTGATGGTGTGTCCTAAGAATTCCTCTATCGGTGCCTCGTTGGAGTTCTCCCTATCCTGATCTAGGCTTTGTATGGATATACTTTTCAAACCAATGCCGATGTTGCGAGGGTCAGTAGTGTTCAGGGTGCCTGATGTGTCAATGTTGCTAAACGAGATAAAATTACTTGGCTTCGTTACGTCTAGGTCAAACTCTAGTTCGGACATTGCAGCCGTAGGCTCTAAATTGGTGTGCAGTTCCCCTAGGTTCATTTGAATAGACCGACCGCAATTGTCCCCGTGGGCATTCAAACGCAACTTTAGTCGGACGTTTCCAGAAACGGCGCTCGGCAGCATAAGCCATGGGTTACTCGTTTCTGACCAGACACCCCATGCTTCTGCTGGATGAAAACCCGCTATCCATACCTCAGGATTGATTTCACTGAAATCTATGTAGACATCATTGCATCGTCTATTTTTTAAGGCTGAAGGAGAAAGTGGCCGCGCTGTTCTGTGCGAGGGAACAATGCTTTCCTGATCGATTTCGAAATCATAGCTATCAATGACTGTTGTACGGAACGCAATCACGCAGTCTCTCAGCGCCTTTCTGCCGCTCGTCCGATCTCTGAATGGCTCGTATGCATCCCAAAGCGGAGCAGGTATGCTCTCAATAGGAAAGTTATTATTTGTTTCTCGCATGTCAGTCTTAATGACCTGCTTTGCGTAGGCAGAGTGCGTTATCGCTTGCCCAATTTGGTTGAGTTTACTGCACCAGTTGTTCTGCAGATCAGTGATAGGATACCGGTTGGGGATGCCAGAGTGTTCCCAAGAAAAGATAGGGATCACGGGACAGGGAAGTTCAAAGGTAATTTTATTTGGAGGCGCGAAGGCGAGGAAAAAGCATCTAACTCCGCTATTGACAGCCTGTTGGCATTCTTCAGTGAATGGCTTGTCTAGTTTGCCTACAATTTTTACTAATCCTATTTTCTTGAGCAGTGGGACATAGGCCTTAAGTACGAAGTAGTAGCTGTAATCGACATCGCCCAAGCGCGCCTCTATATTTGAGTCGTTAACTTCTGAGTAGCAGTAGAACAGCATGTGGTTATTATCGTCCAGTATATATAGTAATTATACACAGATTGAGTTCTCCAATCAGTATTGCGGTCCCGCCGTTAATCAGTGCGTCCCAGTCGCAAAATTTGAAACCTATTAAGCGCGAAGCTGTATGCTAATGACGACACTTTGTTGTATTTAGAGCGGGTGGAGTCGCTAGCGGATTTTTTATATGCTTCGATGTATTTCCTTTTGCCTAGAATATTTTGTGGTTCGCACGGTACCCGTCTTCTGCCATATCGGTTCTATTGGCAGCTAGCTTGTTAAGTGGTAATAATCTTATTAGACTACTTTGCGCAATTCCTATTTCCGTTGGAGCTCTCCAGATTGAGTGTTTTATCACGAGTCCTTGGCAGGTTTTCTGGCCTACTCAAGAGAAATATAGATATGTTAAATGATCTTGCTGGCGAAGATGAAATTAAAACAATAGCGGTCTGCGCTGCACAGGTGCCATTTTTTTCAGGTGGAGCAGAGATACACGTCGAAGCACTGATCTTCCAACTCCGAGAAAGAGGGTATGAGGTTGAGCTCATTAATATACCCTACAAGTGGTACCCGCACAGTCAGCTTCTGGAAATTATAGATTTCTGGACAAAGTTAGATTTGAGTGAATCTAATGGGAAAAAAATTGATTTGGTAATTGCGACCAAGTTTCCGTCCTATTTTATTCAGCACCCGAGAAAAGTACTGTGGCTGATACATCAATATCGCCAAATGTATGACCTCCTGGATTCACCATATACCTCCTTTAACATGCGTAAGCGTAAAGATAGACAGTTACGCGATCAGTTTGTAGCCATGGATACGAAGGCGCTCTCTTCTTTTACGAGCCGATTTACCAATGCAAAGAATACGGCGTCACGCTTACAGACCTACAACGGTTTGACTTCTACGGCTCTTTATCATCCGCCTCGATTGATCGGTCGGTACCAGAGTGTAGGTTACGAGGATTACATCTTATCTGTTGGCCGACTGGACAAACTCAAGCGAATTGATGCGCTGATAAGTGCGTTGCCTTATGTGGACAGAAAGATTAAATGTAAGATTGCGGGGTCCGGCTCCGAAAGGGAGTCGCTAGAAAATCTGTCAAGACAGTTGAATGTGTCTGATCGGGTGGAGTTTCTTGGATACGTTTCTGACGAGGTGCTTATTGACTTATACGGCAGAAGTTCGGCTGTTTACTTTGCCCCACTAGATGAGGATTATGGGTACATTACATTGGAGGCTTTCCTTTCACAGAAGCCAGTCATTACCACAGTAGATGCGGGTGGTCCTTTGGAGTTTGTGGAGCATGAAGAAAGCGGCTTGATTTCAAACAGTCTTCTCCCTCAGGAACTGGGGGGACACATCGAGAGGTTAGTGTCCGATAAGACGCTTTGCGCTGAAATGGGTAGATCTGGATTTGAGAGTGTAAAGGATATTGCCTGGGAGCCAGTTATAGAAGCCTTACTGGGGGTTGATTCAAAGCAGAAGGCGCGTAATTAGGTTGAACAGGAAGTTTCTTAGATGTGAACTTGGCGTGCAGCGTCATATTATTCATAAAAAGAAAATGTGATTGCGACCTGATGTTTGCAGGCTCCATCAGTCTAAAAATATAAAATGTGCTAGTGTGGTCCCCAGACTCCTAGCCCAAGGCGATGCAGGTAGAGATAAATATGAGTTCCTCGTTAGTTTATTTGCACATACCAAAATCGGCGGGCAGTTCACATCGCGGATACCTCCGTAAGGTATTTGGCGAAGAGGATTTGTTTTGGTACGGACTCCACTCTGAGGCAAAAACGTTTAATGCTAGCGAAGTCGGTGCGTCTTTCGCGTTGGGCGGACACCGGCCCTTAAGATTCTACCCGCGCTCATTGGATGCGCTATACACATCAGTCGTTCGAGATCCGGTAGAGCGCGCTGTCTCGTTTTTTAACTATTGTATAGACGAAGGCGGAGGCGCCAGCGGGGCGTGGCATGAGCAGAGACAGAAGGAGATAATTAAATGGCAGAAAAAGGGCATCGATTCGTCTAGTTTGACGCGCTCGATAGAGCGCTGTAAGCCTTTCAGAGAAATGATTTCCAATTTGCAATGTAGTTATTTATCGAGGTACGAGCCGACCTTTGAGGGTGTGTTGAAAACACTGGAGGAGGAAAGTATGGTGATCGGAGTGTTTGATAAGCTACCGTTATTTAATGATTTTCTAAAGATGGAGCTGAATTTCCCCCTCGATAATCGAGTGCGCTCAAATGTGGGTCGCGCGGGATACTCTACTGATATTTTTAGTGAGCCTGGTGTTGCAAGCCTCATCCGCAGCGTCAATGGAGAAGATCAACTTCTTTATGACTTTGTTCGTCTTCAGCGAGGTGGTCTCTATGTAGGCGCGAAAAATATCGACGCTGTAAGTAAAGAGGTTGCCGCTCGGGAGGAACTAAGCGCGGACGGCGAAGCTAGCGCTCCTATAAGTTGGAACAAAGTTCAGTTATTTAGTAAAGGCTTTTTGGGCGTGGCCGATGATGGGACGGCGCTTGCTCCGGTGGTCATCAGTAATGCCTCGAATGCGCCAATAGTGTTAGCCGCGGCTAGCGGGAATACTTGTTCGATTGGCTGGGTAGTAGTAGATGAGGTTGGAGGTCCGATAGCGGGCCTGCGCGGCACTGTTGAAATAGATCAAACCATCCCGGCGCGCGACATAAAAATAGTATCCGTACCCCTCTGTCTCGACCGTGAGAGTCTGCAGAATGATGCGGCAGCTTTTGTTCAATTCTGCATTGTGGAAAACGATGCCTGGTTGAGTGAAAGCCATCCGCTAAACACCGCATCAGCAGGACTTATTTTTTCGAAGGTTAAAGTTGCCTAGTCAAGCGGCTAACGTCAATTGCTAAATGAGATATAAACTACAAGGCGACATATTAGGCAGGTCGCTTGTGGTGATCAGTCAGTGGATCCAACTTGATATCAAAGTTCAAGGGAGTCAGTCTCGCCTGTCATTGCTTCGCGTGATAAGTCAGCGGTAGCCTGCAGTTCTAGGTGGTGCGCTGACCCCCATTTTGCTAGCGCCGGATCAAATTAAGTAGCGCGCCGGCTATGATTAGTCCTCCGCCAACCCATGTCCATATCGAGGGTAGCTCGGCAAACACCATCCATCCCAAGACCACTGCAAAAATAATCTGAATATAGGAATAGGCGGCGGTCTTGCCGGCGGTTCCGTAGCGCATAGCATGGGTTAGGCCGAGTTGCCCTATCTGCGTGAATACTCCTACCATAAGTAATAGTGCCAGTGACCAGCCATCGGGCATGATAAACTGATCGCCCAAGATTGCCACTGAAAGGGGGAGCGCAATGAGTGGGAAATAGAAAATGATGACGGATGCATCCTCCTCTAGACTCAGTCGTCTGACCAGTACATACGCGACGGCACTGCCAAAGGCACCCAGCAGTGCAACGGCGACACTTAGTGACGGTAGTGAGGGAGCGCCGCCGCTGAATACGCCAGGTTCTACCATGACGGTGAGGCCCGTAATGCTTAATAGAATGCACATGACGGTCGAGCGTTGAATACGCTCTCCGAGCAAGAGCAAGCCTAAAAGAGCGGTGAACATCGGATGCATGTACTGTAACAAAGTAGCCTCTGCCAAGGGCAGGGTCGTTAATGCATAGTACACGCAAATCAGGGCGAGCGATCCAACAATGCCGCGCGCGGCTAGCAGTGTGCGATGTGTTCCCCACACCGACAAGCCTTTTCTGCGCACATCGATATAGCTTATTACCAGCGATACCAATGCGCGTGCAGCGACGATTTCCAATAGTGGAATGCCACGATCCGAAACCAGCTTGACACAGGCAGCCATCAGGGCAAAACCCAGCGCAGATATAAGCATATAACGCGCGCCGGTAAATCTGGCCTTTGGCTGCGTAGAATCTGTAGTCACGTATTACTCGAAGAAACGCCTTTGATGGGATTGAACACATTTATATGAATGCGATAATAACCAAGTATAGGAATTATAAACAGGAGTGTCGAGGGTGTGCCGAGCCGCGTTCTAGAGGATCGCAGTGTGTCGTGAATGACTGCGCTGAATATTTTCAAGCTTTTAATGCTTTGGGTCAGCTACAATGTGGCGTGTGTCACGGTTCTACGGTAACCCAGTAGGAGACAGTTATGGGCTTTAACAGGAAATCGACTGCGGAGCAGGTAACCGAAGGTTTAGATTTGACAGGGCAGACGATTGTTATCACGGGTATAAACTCCGGTCTTGGCTTGGAGAGTATGCGCGTGCTGTGCATGCGCGGTGCGCATGTGGTTGGGTTAGCTCGAACGCTGGGGAAAGCCCAGCAAGCCTGTGACAGTGTCGCTGGAAAAACGACACCGCTAGCCTGTGAGTTGAGTGAACTAGCCTCGGTAAAGGCGGCGGCTGAGAGCATACGCACGATGGCGATGCCAATAGACGCGTTGATAGCGAACGCTGGGATCATGGCGCCCACGCAACTGAGCCATGCCCACGGTCTAGAGATGCAATTTGCCACGAACCACATAGGCCATTTTGTGTTGATTCAGCACTTGTTAGAGCAGGTCAAGCAGGCAGACGCCGGGCGTATCGTAATTGTGTCCAGCGCCGCTCATGCCATGGCCGTAAAGGGCGGCATCGACTTCGATAATTTGGACGCCAGCTATGACTACAGTCCTTGGCGTTTTTATGGCCAATCAAAGTTGGCAAATGTTTTGACAGCGCGTTATCTGTCTGCCCAAATGAAGGGGCATCAAGTCACGGTCAACGCATTGCACCCGGGCATCATTAAGACCAACTTAGCGCGTGATGCGGGTGGCTTGTTAATGACGTTAATGGGCGTCTTTGCCAAACCTTTTGAAAAAACTGTAGAGCAGGGCGCGGCGACGCAATGTTATGTAGCGGTTAATCCCGAGGCAGCGAAGACTTCAGGAGAATACTTTTCAGATTGTGCTGTCGCGAAAACGTCGCCCGCTGGACGCGATGATCGACTAGCGACAATGCTGTGGCAGAAGTCGGAGGCACTGGCAGCAGATTATTTACCCTAACCCGTAAGGCAATTGAGTGGCGCTGCGGAGGGCACAAGGACGTAATAGTTTATGCGTGTAGCTCACTAGCAGGAGTCTTTCAAGGTCGAATATAGGACCGCTGCTAAAAACCTGAAACACGCTGTAGTGCACTCAGGGTTGATGCAGAATTTTATCGCTGCGAGTTTTTTTAGAGTAAAGATACAATGCAAACAACACCTCAACAGATCTCCCCGCTGCGCTTGGGTATCACGCCTTGGCATATGAGCAGTGCTATAGATGCCAATACCCTATGCACACAGGCTGAGCTAGCGGAGCAGTCTGGCTATCATTCTTTCTGGTTGCCAGAGAGCCATTTTGCAGGTCCATCGTCAGTGCCTGAGCCTATTCTGCAGCTAGCCGCAGTGGCAGCGCGTACGACAACTATTAAGCTTGGCACGACGTCTTATCTGCTTCCTATTCGCAATCCTCTGCAGGCAGCAGAGCAAGTTGCCGTGCTGGATCAGCTTAGTGGTGGCCGCCTCATTCTCGGCCTCGGTCGGGGTTTTGACAAAAACATGTTGAATGCTTTCAACGTTAATCCGAAAGAAAAGCGCGAGCTACTCAATCGTAATCTTGATGTGATGAAAGCGGCTTGGGCTGGCGAAATTGTTGGCGCTGAAGAGATCGGTGCGGTGATGTCGCCCCTGCCTGTGCAGAAACCCCATCCACCCATTTGGATGGCTGCTTTCGGTCCAAAGGCGTTGGCACAGGCGGGTAAAATGGGTGCGCCGTATCTTGCGTCACCGATGGAGTCACTGCAGCAGTTAAAAGAAAACTACGCTCTATACAGCAGCGCGTTGGAGCAACATAGCCAGCCTAGGCCCCGTGAAATAGCACTAATGCGCACAATTTTTATCAGTTCTGATAAAGGACTGTGTGATCGAATAATACGTGACCTCTCACAGTTGGCAAGTACACTAAAATTAGGCAATACGACAATGCAAGCAGCGTGGATTGTCGGCAATGCAGAAGAGGTCGCGAGCGAAATTCAACTGTATCAAGAACAACTGGGTATGAACTATCTGATTGTTGCCCGGCCTCGTATCAAGGGGCTAAGTCCTCAATGCGCTGAGCAGTCGATGCGCGCATTAGCCGAAGTCGTGTCGCGGCTTTAGAATGGCTGCTCCTAGCGTAGCCTTCTGATGCAATCGATGCTTTCCGTCGGGTATTGAGCCGCGGACTCACGCCACCCTATATTTAGAGATCTGAATGTCCTCCGCTCCAAGGTCTGCGTAATTATCATTGGCGCGACCAATGCCAAATTCACGCCAGGTAAAGGGACGATACTGGGGCTTGCCGTCGCAGAGTTCGGGGATCGGTTTTATCACGGCATCGAAGGTGGGGTTTAGGAAAAAAGGAATGCTGTAGCGGTCTGTCTCGCGCATCGGTGTGACACGGTGAACGGCCGCCTTGTATTGATCGTTACTCCAGACCTGCAACGAGTCACCAAGGTTTACCACGATGGTGCCAGCACGTGGCGGGATATCAATCCAGCCGTGCTCAGCAGACTTGGTCTGCAGCCCGCCAGTATGATCCTGTAGCAGCAGCGTGATTACGCCGGGATCGGTATGGGGCCCTAATGCTAACTCTCCTAAGGGCGCAAGATTTTTTCGATCAGACAGCGGGGTGGGATCATCGATCGTATAGTGGTTTAGGCGCATCAGACTCCCGAGAGCACTGCCGTGGTGCCGCGCTGCGATGTCGAGTGGTAGACTCAGTGCGGCGAGCACAAGCTGCAGCGTCTTTTCGGCTGCGGCGCCCATAGCTTCGAAATATTCTGTTATCGTTTCCTGCAGATCGGGTATCCAGTCAGGCCAGACATTCGTGCTGAACTCCGCAGGCAAAGCCGGAGAGAGCAGGTCGAAGACCTCTTTGCGATCGCGTAGCCGCTTAGTGAGCTCGCGATCATAGTATCCGGTAGGCTGGCCCTCCTTGCGCATTAGCTGATGTTTTTGTCCCGGCTCCGATGCGAAGAACCGCTCGGTGGCATCCCAACTGCGCTCAATCAACGCGTCGAGGCCATGTCCCTCGAGCAGGAAGAAGCCATGGTCCCGGCACGCGGCGTCGAGTGCCGCGAGGGAGGCAGTAGAGGGGTTGGCGAGGTTGATCGTCGGTACGCTCATACGTTTTCTCCTGAAATCAGCCGTGGACTATAACCAAACAGCAGCGACAAGGACATCGTCTTTTTAAGCATCCGCGTAAATCCGAGCATGACGGTTTACGACCTCCAGTTGTGCAGTGACGTTGCCAAAAAACCAATGTAAGTTGTTAGTCTGCAGACGGCAGTAGTGTTTTCTCGTTAACCATTGCAGCGTGCGTATTGTTATCGTCGGTAGACACAGAGTGGGTTACTGCGGCAACAGCCAGGTCATTACTTTGGCAACCATTGTGTAGAACCACTCTTTTATGGCCAACCACACACTCCATGACTCACGCAGTGTCTTATCCTCATGACTGCGCTCAATAATATAGGCATGTACAGAGTGTGCATCGTCTTCATTGAGCACATCATTGAACCTCGGCATTCCGGCACTTTCCATCGTGCCCTCAAGCACTACAGGCAAGAAATTTTCATGCCAGATTAAATCGAGATGTCGCAAGTCCGGCACCGAGCCATCACTGACGACATCCATGCCATGACATCGTGCACAGTAGCGACTGTATAAATGATGACCGCGCTTCAATTGTTCAGTACTAATGTCCAGTCGTGGTGTGGGCTCGGGAAACTCCTTGCGGGGTAGGACTGGCAGTGTCTCGCTGGCACCGAGCTTAAAGGTAATCACCCGACCGTTTATTACTGGGCGATCATGTTGTATGCCGATCATCAAGCTGAAACCGCCGCCTCGGCCAACCATTACCGTGACATAGTCCTCGCCATCGACCTGATAGCTAATCGGTGCTGCCATCACGCCATTTTGCACATCAGAACGCCACAGGCGTTCACCCGTATCGGCGCGATAGGCATAGAAATAGCCGTCGACGCTACCCTGAAATATCAAGTTGCCCGCAGTGGCCAGAACGCCACCGTTAGGCCCGTAAGGGTAGTCCGCTCGCCATGCCGCTGCTTGCTTGACAGGATCCCAGGCCATTAAAAAATATTTCGGCATGGTTTTTAAGATCGCTTGGGTCAGCTGTTGATTCAGGTTAGCGCCATCCGCCTTGTAGCCTAAATTCCAGTGGCGTGGCGTAAACTCAAACGCTTCGTCCTTTTCAAACTCAGTGCCAAACTCAAGGGTGGGGATATACATTAAGCCCGTATCGGGACTATAGGCCATTGGGTGCCAGTTATGCCCGCCAAGTCCGCTGGGAAAGATCATGGACGTGGTGCCAGACGCATAACGCACACCCGAATTTTCAATCGGCTTACCGGTAGTTAAATCATAGCCACTGGCCCAGGTGACTTTTACATAAGGTTCCGCCGACAACAGCTCGCCAGTGACGCGGTCATAAACATAAAAGAAACCTGCCTTGGGTGCCTGCATTAGAACTTTGCGCGGTAGACCCTGCCATTGTATGTTCGCTAGGACCATTTGCTGGGTGGATGTATAGTCCCACGTGTCTCCCTCTACCTGCTGGTGGTGCCACAGATACTCTCCACTGTCTGCATTTACGGCCACGATAGAGGTCAGAAATAAATTATCCCCGCCGTCAGGGCTACGAATATCGCGGTTATGCGGCGCGCCGTTGCCTACACCGATGTAAAGAATATTCAGTTCAGGGTCGAAGACAATAGAATCCCAAACGGTGCCGCCGCCGCCGACCTTCCACCACTCGCCGGTCCACGTTTTCGCTGCGATCGCCATCGATTCATTTTCAAAGCCATCAGCCGGGTTGCCCGGAATAGTATAAAATCGCCAGACCTGTTGGCCGGTTTCGGCATCATAGGCACTGACATAACCACGCACCCCATACTCCGAGCCTCCGTTACCGATAATCACTTTGCCATTGGCAATGCGTGGCGCACCGGTAATAGAATAGGCCTTGTTAGTATCTGTCGTCTGGGTCTGCCAAGCCGCAAGGCCGCTGGCTGCATTAATAGCAATCAGACGCCCATCCAGCGTGCCGATATAGACCTTATCCTGCCAGACAGCCACTCCGCGATTAATGGCACCGCAGCAATATTTATAAGCCGTCTCGCGGGGTACCATCGGATCATATTTCCACAACATCTCACCCGTGCGAGCATCAAGCGCATAAACCACACTCCACTCGGCGCTGGCGTACATCACCCCATCAACAACCAGCGGTGTACCTTGGAGACCATTGGTAAAAGGTGTTTCGAAAAACCAGCTAATGCCTAATTGATTGACATTACTGTCATTGATTTCTGTCAGTGGACTAAAGCGTTGCTCGCGCCAAGTCTTGCCGTGACTCATCCAATTGCCGGGCTCTGAACCGGCGCGTGCCAGCCGTTGATCATCAACAGAGAGGCAGTAGCCGGGTAATGAGACAGCGAGCAGCAGCGTAGCGGTGATTAAACGATTCAGAATAGATGTCCAAGGAGCCCAGTTAGTGCGCTAGTATAGCGACCATAGGGAGGAAGATGTAGTGCTGTCGACGATCTGAACAAAGTACACTGTCGATCAACGGCACTCTGGCGATGGCCGTCGGACCTTGAAAATGACGGACTTTTCAGAGTGTGATGCAGCACTAGGGCAATGCGCAGCAAAATTGCCCTATTCTCTATTCAAGGTTTTATTGTTGGCCTTAATTTGACCAAACGCCAAAGATTACAGTAACGTACAGACTTGAGATAAATTCTCCTTTAACTACGTGAGATATATTGTGGAAAAGCCCGATACCAGCCTTCAATTTCGTACCGCTTGGCGCGCCGTGGGTCGCCTGCGTATAGACCCTGATAATACTGATGAGGTATTTGTTATTATTCGCGCACTGTCTGGTAATTCAGGGGAGCGCCACTATCGCAAATTCAAAAAGACTGAAATGGGCCAGCGCATTTTGGCAGAACAGCGTAACCTATTGGAAACGCTGGTGGACCATGACTACTTGCGCTCGCTTCCAGAGGAGAGTCTAGGCCATCAGTATCTGTTATTTACAGAGCGCGAAAAAATTACCGCTGACGGGTTGGTTGCGGCGAGCGAGTCTGGCGATCGTATCGCGGTCGGTGAGAACCGTGAGCGTTTCTTCAATCGGCTGCGCGACTGCCATGATCTGCAGCATGTCACCACAGGTTGGGGGCGTGATTTACTCGGTGAAGGCTCAGTCCTTGCTTACAACATCTCTCAACATTGGCATAACGGTATTGCCCTCATCGTCGCCATGGCTTTTTTCACGGGCGGGCCTGAAATGCGCCGCATGATTCGCAAGGCATGGCGGCGCGGCAAGCAGAGTGAGAGCCTCGAATTTGCTGACTGGGAGGGCTTGCTGCCGTTGCCGCTCCCACAGGTTCGTCAAAAGCTTGGTCTGGGTGAGCCGCCCGTGTATGAGCCGATCTGGTCTGTTGGTGCTGCCGCTGCCGCGGGTTAGTGAAAGACTAGCGATTGTGTCCGTTCCCAGTGGGTCTCGCGCTTATTGGGCGTCATCCTCTGACATTGCTTGACAGGTTTTCGGTAATAGAAGGAGCAATTTATGTCCCGAGTAAGTCGACGCGGGTTTTTACAGTTCAGTCTAGCCGCTGCGCTGGCCAGCAGCGCCGCCTGCAGTGAGGATGAGCCTGAGACAAGTCCCGACGCGCGTTTCCCGCAGGGCACCTTTGATGCCGGCGCAACGACGGAAGCGGTCACTGAAGGGGTAAACCTCAGTGGTAAGACGGCATTGGTTACCGGTTGTAACTCCGGTCTCGGCTACGAGACGCTCGCGGTGCTGGCACAGCGCGGTGCACATGTGATTGGCACCGGCCGTACCTTAGAAAAAGCCCAAGAGGCATGCGCCAGCGTGAGCGGCAAGACCACACCACTTGCGTTGGAACTGTCGGATTTTCAGTCGGCGTTGAACTGCGCTGACGCGGTGAAGGGCATGGGTGTGCAGTTGGATATGGTGATCGCCAATGCCGGCATCAACACGTTCGGCGAATTGATTCTAGTGGACGGCATAGAACGCACGTTTAGGGTTAATCATCTTGGCCACTTTGTCCTCGTCAATCAGTTGCTGCCCGCAATGAACCCACAGGGCGGTAGAATCGTGCACGTTGGCAGTCGCTCCGCTTACAAGCAGGCACCCGCTGAAGGCATCGTGTTTGACAGTCTGAATGGCGATTTGGTCCTCGAGTCGGGTGAGTACTACGGTCAATCTAAGCTGGCAAATGCGCTATTTTCATTGCAGTTATCGAAGCAATTGGCCGGGTCAGGCGTTACGTCAAACGTAATTCATCCGGGTCTGGTGCAGACCAATATCGCCCGCAATGCCCCCGCAGTCATTCGCAAGGGCTTTGAATGGGTGGGCCCACTCATTGCAAAAACTCCTGCCGAAGGTGCCGCCACTCAGGTGTATGTCGCTGCAAGTCCAGATGTTGCTGGTATTAATGGTGCCTATTTTGAAGACTGCAATCCGGTGACGGTGAACGGGCCGAACCACGTCTTCGATGAGCCAATGGCACAGCAGCTGTGGCAGGTGTCGATGGAGATGACCGACGGTTATGTGTGACATCATGCCACCGGCATAGCGTCGGTGAACCGCTATCGAGGCAATGTTTAATGGCGCTACTGAGCGCTGCAACCGATGCACAATATGATAATGTCTAGTGTGACACTTGTGTTCATAGCGAAGCAGACACGCTATATTATTTCGTATGTCCGAGTCTGAGAATCCGACCCCAAAAGAACACAAATTAGACCTTGGCGCTGTCATCCATTCGAGTGCTGGCATCCTCGCGCTTATGCTGGGAGGTCTTATGTATCAGTATGCTTGGGCACTGATTTTGTTCGCGGGACTGATGATCCTCTCAGCCATCAGCGCCACATGGATTTCGTGGGCACAGGATGCGTGGGTGCCCGGCCACTGGCTGGCCATGCTGCCAGTCATGGGCGTGTTGTTAGGTTATTGGGTTGCCCCTTGGGGCTTCACATTGGCTTACGTGTGCCTGTGGATCGCATTCATCCATTTTATCGTTCGCGGCATGCAGAAAATGCATCGCCAATAAGGAGAGTAGGTTGAGCATGTGGGAATATACGGGAAAACAGCGGCCAGATTTTGCTGAGCAGCCAGGCGTCGGTCAAGAATCAGTGTGGGACTATCCACGCCCGCCTGCCTTAGTGACCAGCGATGAGAAGGTTGAAGTGAGCAATGCCCATGTCTCCATCGCTACTAGTCTGTCCACTGTGAGGGTCCTGGAAACGGCAAGCCCACCCACTTACTACCTGCCAGCAAAGGATATTGACTGGCGGCAACTGGTCAGGATCAGCCAACGTAGTTTTTGTGAGTGGAAAGGCGAGGCCAGTTATTACGCTCTAGCCAGCGACCCACAACAGGTGCCGATTGGGTGGCTTTATGCCAACCCCAGCCATAGTTTCGCTGCCATTCATAACCACGCGTCATTCTACCCCGGGCGGGTAGAGTGTTGGGTAAACAGCGAGAGGGTGAAGCCGCAGCCAGGCGAGTTCTACGGGGGCTGGATTACCGATCGTGTCAGAGGTCCCTTTAAGGGCCAGCCTGGCACGGGCCATTGGTAGACGTTCAGGCGCGTTCCAGATAGTGCACACTGAATAATTCGTCACTATCCATCCAACTCTGCGTCAACTTTAATCCTGCTGCCTCTGCCAGTGCCGTAAACGATTGCGGTGTGTACTTATAGGAGCTTTCCGTGTGCAAGGTTTCGCCGAGTGAGAACTCCACGGTGGCCCCGTTGCAGCGCACCGACTGCTGGCGTTCGCTGACCAAGTGCATTTCTATGCGCCGAGCCTCGACATTGTAAAACGCATAGTGGCGAAAACTGTCCTCGTCAAACTCCGCACCCATCAACTCGTTTAATCGGCGCAGCAGATTCAGATTGAATGCTGCCGTAACACCTTGGCTGTCGTTATACGCCGCGTTCAGACGATCACTGGATTTATGCGTATCGACTCCAATGAGAGCACCACCGCTCTCACCTATCATATCGCGCACCCGAGTCAGGAATTCAGTTGCTAAGTCTGGCTCAAGATTGCCGATGGTTGAGCCTGGATAAAACACGACACGTTTTCCTGCCGGTAAAGCGTCGAGAAAAGACCAGCCTTGATTGAAATCAGCACATACTGCATAGATGTCTAGCCATGGGTACTCGTCACTGAGTTCAAAAGCCGCAGCCTGAAGAAACTCCGCAGAGATATCCACTGGCACGTAGGCTGAGGGCTGCAGGGCGTCCAGCAATATCCGCACCTTCTCACTGGAACCGCTACCGGGCTCGATAAACACGCAGCCATGACCGCAGCGTGCGCTGATTTGGTCACGGTTTTCTGTGAGAATAGCGACCTCGGTGCGCGTTGGATAATACTCTGGCAGACGCGTGATCTGGTCAAACAACTGTGACCCGTACTCGTCGTAGAACCACTTCGGGTTCACTGTTTTCTGAGGCGCTTGCAAACCGGCGAGGATTTCCTCACGGCTGTGACTCAGATCGGGATGCTCATTTTTGAATACTACCCTATCGCTGTTGCGCGACGCTTGCTGGCTCATTGGTTCGCCTCTTTGTCTGGGGTACGGGCCAGTCGAATACCGCTGAACTGCCAACGGTCTTGTGGGTAAAAAAAGTTTCGGTAAGTGGGTCGAGCTTGACTGCTTTTGGTGACACAGGAGCCGCCGCGCA
>PKDD01000079.1 GCA_002862465.1 Haliea sp. | reverse complement strand
GATTCCGCTGTATCAGCACATCGCCGACATCAATGGTACCTCTTCTTTTACTATGCCCGTGCCGATGATGAACATTCTCAATGGTGGCGAGCACGCAGACAACAATATCGATATACAGGAATTCATGGTGCAGCCCGTGTCTGCACCCAGCTTTGCTGAGGGATTGCGCGCAGGAGCAGAAATTTTTCATCAGTTGAAAAAGGTGTTGTCGGCGCGGGGTTTGAGTACAGCGGTGGGAGATGAGGGCGGGTTCGCACCGAACCTGCCATCGAATGAGGCGGCCCTTGAGGTTATCGCAGAGGCGGTGGGCAAGGCAGGCTATAAATTGGGCACCGATATTACCCTGGCGCTGGACTGCGCAGCCTCAGAATTTTATCGTGATGGCGTCTACGATCTGTCGGGTGAGGGTAAGCAGTTTAACAGTGATGGATTTACCGACTATTTGGCGGACCTTGCCCGTAGTCACCCTATTATTTCTATAGAGGACGGCCTCGACGAATCCGACTGGGATGGCTGGAAGGTGCTGACCGATAAGATCGGTGATAAGGTGCAGTTGGTAGGAGACGACCTGTTTGTCACCAATACGAAGATACTCAAAGAGGGTATCGAGAAAGGTGTTGCTAACTCTATATTGATCAAATTTAACCAGATTGGAAGTCTGTCTGAGACCCTTGATGCTATTGCGATGGCGAAGGCCGCGGGGTACACCGCAGTGATTTCTCACCGCAGTGGTGAGACTGAAGACACGACCATTGCCGACCTTGCAGTCGCCACCGCTGCCGGCCAAATTAAGACAGGCTCATTGTGTCGCTCCGATCGGGTGGCTAAGTACAACCGCCTGCTCCGCATTGAAGCGGAGTTGGCCGGCCGCGCACCTTATCGCGGTTTAGCAGAATTTTTGCGCCAGTGAGGGCTTAGAGTTGCGTTGGCTACTTCTGTTTCTGCTGGTGTTGCTGGGTGCCCTGCAGTACCGACTTTGGTTTGCCGAGGGCAGTCTGGCTGAGCAGCATCGATTAGAGCTTCAGGTGGAGGAGCAGACGCTGATCAACAGTGAACTGCAGGCGCGTAACTCGGTGCTGGATCGTGAAGTTTTAGAGCTACAAAGTGGCAATAAAGGTGTTGAGCAGCGTGCTAGAGAGCAGTTGGGACTGATACGCGAAGGCGAGAGGTTTTATCAAGTAGTCGATAGTCCTGATGCTCGGTTGGATAAGAAATGATGTTTGACGCCGAGGCACGTTGTTGGGCGATCCTGCCTGCTGCTGGCAACGGCAGTCGGATGGGCGCAACGCTTCCCAAACAATATATGACGGTGGCCGGCGCTACGCTGCTCGAGCATAGTTTGCGTGCCTTGCTCAGTTGCGAACGAATCTCTGGAATCATTGTGGCGCTGCACGCGGACGACACTCGGGCGGCTAAAATGCCTATTTTCGCCGATGCCAGAATACACACGGTCGCCGGTGCCGACCAGCGCAGTGGTTCTGTCTTGGCAGGGCTTGAAGCTCTGCTATCTCAGGCGGCACCATGCGACTGGGTTCTGGTCCATGATGCGGCACGGCCTTGTTTGCAAGCACATGATATCGAGAGATTGATCGTCGCAGTGACGACGAATGACGTGGGCGGGATACTGGCAGAGAAAATGGTCGATACAGTGAAACAATCTTCGGCGGACGGGCGTGTTCTGCACACATTGGATCGCGACACTTTGTGGCGGGCCCAGACTCCACAGATGTTTCGTCTTGATGAGTTGCGTGAGGCGCTGCAACAGGCGCAGACGCAGGGGATGGCGGCGACTGATGAAGCCTCCGCCATGGAAATGGCAGGCTATGCGGTACAGTTGGTAGCTGGGTCCGCGGGCAACCTGAAAGTGACCGTGCCCGCTGACCTGCCGCTGGCCGCTTGGTATCTGCAAGCGCAGAACGGGCCAGCGTCGACATGAGTCGCATAATGGAGAAGGAACACCAATGCGAATAGGCCATGGTTATGATGCACACCGCTTTGGCGTTGGGGACACACTAGTGCTTGGTGGCGTACAGATAGCGCATGATCACGGCTTGGTGGCGCACTCTGATGGTGATGTATTAATTCATGCAATCTGTGACGCACTATTAGGAGCGATAGGTCAGGGTGATATTGGGCGACATTTTCCTGATACAGACGCTGTCAATGAAGACATCGACAGCCGCCTTCTATTGCGCCGAGTCGTGCATTTAGTGCATCAGTCCGGCTGGGTGCTGGGCAACCTCGATGTCACGATCATTGCTCAAGCGCCACGCATGGGCCCGCACATTCAGGCCATGCGTGAGAATTTAGTCGCTGATATGAGTACAACCCTCGCGCAGGTCAATGTGAAGGCTACCACCACTGAAGGTTTGGGTTTCACCGGTCGTAAGGAGGGCATTGCAGCCCACGCAGTGGTGCTTCTGCAGACCCCCGCTGGATGACGACGCCATGGCCTCGAGCATGGGGTTCGTCCTCCGGCAGTGCCGTTATTCGCCGCAATCCAGAAGACTTTTGCGTCAGTGAGCAACTGAGCTTTGAGCCCTCGGGTGATGGTGAACATAGTTTTCTGTATCTGCAGAAGCGCCAACTTAACAGCATGCAATTAGTGCAAAAAGTGTCTGATTTGAGCGGCGTGGCGCAGCGTCATATTGGTATCAGCGGCCTCAAAGATCGTAATGCAGTTACACGGCAGTGGCTTAGTGTTGGGATGGCAGGGCGAGTTGAGCCTAACTGGGGGACTCTGGAGTCCGACGGTGATGTGCAGGTACTGGCAGTTGCTCGCCACTCGCGCAAGCTCAGGCGCGGTGTTCATCGCGGTAATCATTTTACATTGGTATTGCGAGAATTGAAGGGCGATAGAGCTGCATTGGAGCAGCGACTGCAGACGCTGCGTGACGAGGGTGTGCCGAACTATTTTGGCGAGCAGCGCTTTGGACGTAATGGTTCGACACTGGAGCAGGCAGAACGCTGGATGCGCAGTGGGCGCAGGATCTCGCGCGAAAAGCGCAGTCTGTACTTCTCAGCTCTTCGCGCCCATGTGTTTAATCGATTGCTTGCGATCGGAGTTGAAAGCGGCGACTGGAATAAAATCCAGTCGGGTAGCGTGTGCGTGTTGAACGGGACGCGCGGATTTTTTACGTGCGATGAGCCTAATGATGATATCCGCAGCCGAACGAGTCGCGGTGACATCCACCCGGGATTGCCGCTGTGGGGTCGGAGTCCGAGTGACACAGACTTAGCGTTTAACGACACACAACTGGCGTGTGTCGCACAGTACCGCACGGTTTGTGACTTTTTGGAAGAATCCGGCTTAGACCTTGCGTGGCGTCCGGCGCGCATGGTGCCTGATGACTTTTGCTGGCAGTTTTGTGATGATAGTAGCCTACGGTTGGACTTTGTTTTGGGTGCTGGCAGTTACGCCACCGCGCTTTTAGCTGAGTTTGTGCAATATAAAGAGGGGCATACGCAGCGTGGTATCGGAAGTGAATAGGATTGACCTTCACGGCATTGGAATGACGTCTCGGAGAACCCGAGAGCGTTTGATACAGCGCTTGGTGGATCAGGGAGTCAGTGATTTGGCGGTATTGGATGTTATACGCACGACGCCCCGCCACCTATTTCTTGATGAGGCGATGGCGCATCGTGCCTATGAAGATGTGGCTTTACCCATCGGTTTTCAACAAACCTTATCGCAGCCCTATGTGGTGGCACGAATGACGGAACTGTTGTTGGCCGCGGGGTCACGTTCTCGGGTACTTGAGGTTGGCACTGGTTCTGGTTATCAGACTGCGGTACTCGCGCAATTGGTCGAGCAGGTATACAGCGTAGAGCGTATTAAGTCGCTGCAGCAGAAGGCACGCCAACGTTTGCGAGCACTAAAGTTGCGTAATGTACATATGAATCATGCTGATGGCGCTATGGGCTGGGAGGAATGCGGTCCGTTTGACGGCATCCTTGTTACCGCCGCCCCGGAGGAGATTCCCGAGGATTTGTTGTCGCAGCTGTCCGTAGGCGGGCGTATGGTGATACCGGTGGGGGGCGAATATCAACACCTGCAGGTGGTGACAAGGACGGATGAGGGTTATGACACTGACACTGTCGAAGCTGTCTATTTTGTACCTTTATGTTCAGGCAAGGAGAGGTGATGTCCCGCTTACCCGTGGGTATTTTCTTGCGTGGCCTACTCATGGGTGCAGCGGATATTGTGCCTGGGGTATCCGGCGGAACAGTCGCTTTTATTACCGGCATTTATGATCAATTGCTCGATAGTCTCCGGGCAGTCGATTTAGAGTTTCTGGCTAGGCTTTATCGGCTCGATATAGCGGGTGCTTGGCAGCATATAAATGGAAAGTTCCTGCTGGCGTTATTGCTGGGTATTGCCACCAGTATTTTTTCGTTGGCACAACTTGTGTCTTGGATATTGGAGCATCACCCGGTGCCGTTGTGGGCCTTCTTTTTTGGTTTGATTCTGGCCTCGGCGCTAGTGTTGCTGCGTGAGGTGGACAATTGGTCCGTGACTAATGTGTTGTGTCTGTTGTGCGCTGCCGCTGCTGCTGTATTTATTGCCTTGTCGCCGGTGGTGAGTCTAGAACTGGGCTTAGCCGGCGTTTTTTTTGCCGGCTTTCTGGCTGTCTGCGCGATGATACTGCCAGGAATATCTGGCAGCTTCATTTTGGTATTACTAGGAATGTACAGCACCACTCTGGTGGCGCTTAAGTCTCTGGACTTGGTGTTTATACTGGTCTTTGTATTTGGTGCTGGATGCGGATTGCTGTGTTTCTCACGCGTGTTGCATTGGCTATTGCTGAAATTCCATCAGGGGACGATGGCCGTACTGACAGGATTTCTATTTGGTTCTTTGACGGTAGTGTGGCCATGGAAACAGGTATTGCAGTGGGTAGAGGGAAGCCATGGTCAATTAAAGCCTGCGCAGCAGTGGCCGGTCTCGCCTTTCGACTACCAAGGTTACACCGGACAAGACCCTCATATGTGGCTCTGTCTGGCAGTAATGATAGTAGGATTTTCCGTTGTCTGGCTGATACATCTCTACTGGGGTCAGAATTAGCTTGAGCCAAGCCTATGCTGAGGGCAGTGTGTGCTAGCAAAGATTATATTGACCTTGATGCTTTTCTGCCTTGTGGCGTGTGGTAGCCATACGCGCGCGCCGATTGAGGACCGAAGTGTTGAGCCATTAAATCTGGTCTACAGCGTTAGCAAGGGAGATACACTATATTCTATTGCGTTCCGCTATGGGCTCGATTTCCGCAATGTCGCAGCGGTTAACGGTATTACTGCACCTTATGTTATTTATCCTGGTCAGCAAATCAATTTAGGTCAGCAAGCGTCGCCTCGAGCCGCTGATGGCCCACTTGTGATGCCGGCGCAGGGATCTAACACTGCTGATAGTAAACCTCCTTCCTCAGAGTCCCCCGTCTCGCCCATGCCGCCTTCCGTTGCCGCAGTGCCAGTCGCGCCCGCGTCAGTTATAGAGACCCAAGCTAAGCCTGTGGCAGCGCGGCCGATCCCGATAGCTTCGCGCGCATCGGCGGGTTCTCAGCCCAAACCAAAGATATATGTGGGCGCTAACGTTGCGACTTGGCTGTGGCCTGCAACTGGGTCTGTCACCCGGGTTTACTCGAAAAATATGCATAAGGGAATAGATATTGACGGGAACCGTGGAGACCCGATTGTCGCGGTCGCTGCGGGCAAAGTCGTCTACGCAGGAACAGGCATTGTGGGGTTCGGCGAGTTGCTAATTATTAAGCATAACGATGTTTATCTCAGTGCTTATGGACATAATGACCTTTTGCTAGTGGAGGAGGGTCAAGTTGTTGGTGCAGGCGAGCGTATTGCCGAGAAGGGCAGTTCTGGCACCGACACGGTAAAACTGCATTTTGAAATACGCAAAGAAGGCAAGCCCATCGATCCGCAAAAAGTATTGCCGAGGCGTTAGCTTGTCGCTAAGTGCAGTGCGGGAGGTATAAATATGGAAATATCGGTAAAACCAATAGATGCCACATTCTTATCAAGGGCTGCAATTTGGAATTAACTTGGGTTTGTGTGAAATGTAGTGTAAAACTGGTGGCATCCCTGGCGAAGAAATAACGGGTTATTGCGATGGCTGCAGACGGAGTAAAAGACGGCTTGGAGACAGGCCCAGCATCCCGCACCGCGACTAAGCATTCTCCTGTTTTGGGAGCACCGGTATCGGTCATTGCGTTATCGGTAAAATCGCATTGCAAACAACCAGCTGATTTGTCGAAGTCAAAGTCGGTAAACAAAAACATTGAAGGCGTCCGCAGCCATTTGTCGATTGATTCCCCGGACGGTGATTTTGAAGCGGCGAAGGAAAACTTACCCCGAAAGCTTCAGCATTCATATGATGCTACTCAGTTGTACCTCAATGAAATAGGCTATACGCCTCTGCTCACTGCGGATGAAGAAAAGCATTATTCTCGTCTTGCAATCAGTGGTGATGCGCCGAGTCGTCAACGCATGATTGAAAGTAATTTACGCCTAGTGGTAAAAATTTCTCGACGTTATATAAATCGCGGGCTCACACTTTTAGATGTTATTGAAGAGGGTAACCTAGGCTTGATCAAGGCGGTTGAAAAGTTTGATCCAGAGCTTGGTTTTCGTTTTTCTACCTATGCGACCTGGTGGATACGTCAGACCATAGATCGGGCGATCATGAATCAGGCGCGCACCGTACGCTTGCCTATACACGTTGTGAAGGAGTTAAATCTCTGTCTGCGTGCAATGCGAGAACTCAGGAAAAAACTTGATCACGAGCCCTCTGCTGAGGAGGTCGCGAGCTTGCTACAGTGCCCAGTTGCTGATGTGGAAAGAATTCTGAGTTTGAAGGAGCGGGTTGTTTCTATCGATGAGCCGTCTGGGAACGATTTGGATGACACTCTCGCTGATGTAATTGCTGATTCGCACATATCTGATCCGTCAGAGCTATTGCAGCATAGTGATATTAAGGACCACATTAGCGGGTGGTTAGAGGAACTACCTGACAATTATCGGGAGGTTATTTCGCGTCGTTTCGGTTTGCGCGGGTATGAGGTCAGCACGCTAGAGGAAGTTGGCCGTGAAACCGGATTAACCCGTGAACGTGTGAGACAGGTTCAGGTTCAAGCACTTAAGCAATTACGCAGCATCATGGAAGCCCACGGCCTCAGTGGCGAATCGATGTTTAGCTGAACCTTTGGGTGTCATGCCTTGGGCGGCTGCTATCATTCGTGACGCCAAGATTTTATGCATCGACCGTAAACGTTTTGCGCTGGATGCACCGTAAATCAAACCCCCCCATAAGCGAAGAACGTCGCACTAAGGGTTTCGTGCTAACCTCGGGCGGGGTTGCTGTTCGCTTCACAAAATAAAGGCTATATCCACTATGTCCGATAAAATCCGCAAGCAACTGAATCTGTCTAACCTGAATCAGGTAGGCTTTGTGGTGCGTGATATAAAGCAGGCACTAGCACTGTATGAGCCATTGTTTGGACCATTTTCTACTATGGATCCCGGATCAATGAGCTATACCTATCGAGGTCAGGAGGAGGAATGCGAGTTGCGTCTCGCGTTTGGTAGTAGTGGCGACGTAGAGATTGAGTTAATTCAGTGGGTGTCTGGCGGTTGCCCGCATAAAGAATTCTTAGATGCCGGCAGGGAAGGTATGCATCACCTGCGATTTATCGTTGACGATCTCGATAAAGACGTGAAAGCCGCTGATGCATTGGGCTATGAGGTCATCTGGACCAAGCGTTGGCACGAGGGGTTGGCAGTGGCTTATTTAGAGCGATCGGGCGACCCGTTGGTACTTGAGTTTTTTGAACACCATGCGGGGTAGACTCCCCATTCAGCCAAGGCGCTTCAATCAGCTATTTTTCTGGATTTGGGGGCAATAGATGCCTTCTTGTGGTGTGTTTCGGCGAAGAAATTACAGTGCATATTAACACTGTGGATAAGGCAATGAATCTCTGGTGCCTGCTGCAACGTCCCTCGGCCAGTCAGTAGAGTGATTTTGGAGCTTTAGCGCTGCAGTAAACTCAGCTTATTCGGTTTACCTGCCCATTCCTCCGAGTCGGCTGGGGCATCTTTCATTTCGGTGATGGAGGGCCACACTTCCGCTAGTTCGGCATTCAGTTCTAGGAATACCGCCTGATCTTCCGGTAACTCGTCTTCGGAAAATATCGCATCTACCGGACACTCCGGCTCGCACAGCGCGCAGTCAATACACTCGTCTGGGTGAATAACCAGAAAATTTGGGCCTTCGTAAAAGCAATCAACTGGACACACTTCAACACAGTCTGTGTGCTTGCATTTGATGCAATCCTCTCCTACGACAAAAGTCATTCCTTGATAGCCTCGTTAAAAATAGTACCGTAACTACGGGGCGTTAGTTTACTCGCTGGAAGCACAGAAATGAAGTCCCGCAGGACGATATTCTGTCGCTCTATGCGGGTGCCGGTAATCGACAGTGCGGCTGACTTTCCTGTAGATTTCATGGTCTGGTCAGTCTAGACGGGTCTTTAACTCATACAGTGTGTCTAGAGCCTCGCGGGGTGTCAGGTCATCGGCATTTAGCGCTCTTAATAATTCGATGACCGGGTGGGGCTGAGGCGTGCTAAATAGGTCGTCCTGGGATCGAAAGTGGGCGCTAGACTGCTGTTCTAATATAGCACCACGCTCTAGTTCAAGGAGTTTTTCTTGTGCGGTCTGCAATACGGGTGCGGGAATACCGGCTAGTTTTGCAACCTGCAACCCAAAGCTCCGGTTGGCAGGCCCCTCTTGGATGTTGTGCAAAAACACCACATGATCCTGATGCTCCGTCGCATCGAGATGCACATTGGCCATCGTTGGGCATTGTTCCGGCAGGCTGGTTAGCTCGAAGTAGTGGGTGGAAAATAGCGTAAACGCCCTTACAGAATGCGCCAACTGTAAGGCGGCAGCCCAAGCCAGACTAAGACCGTCAAAAGTGCTAGTGCCGCGTCCCACCTCGTCCATCAGGACCAAGCTGTGAGGGCTAGCATTATGCAAAATATTGGCCGTTTCGGTCATTTCCACCATGAATGTGGAGCGACCTCCGGCTAGATCATCGGAGGAACCAATGCGAGTAAAGATACGGTCTAACGGTCCTAGCCTTGCTGCAGCGGCGGGCACGTAACTGCCGATATGGGCGAGGAGAGCAATGACCGCGTTTTGGCGCATATAGGTCGACTTCCCTCCCATATTGGGTCCGGTAATGAGCAGCATGCGCCGTTGCTCATCAAGCAAGGTATCGTTAGCGATGAACGGCTCGGGTAGCACCTGTTCTACCACCAGATGTCGTCCCGCGATGATTTCGAAGACTTGCTCATTGCAAAACTGTGGTTGGCACAAATTCAGATTGTCTGCGCGTTCCGCCAGCGTCGCTAATACGTCGATCTCGGCAACTGCGGCAGCGGTGTTTTGTAACGGTAGTAATTGTTCATTGAGGCGCTCGAGCAGTTCGTCATAAAGCCCTTTTTCGCGCGCTAGCGCACGACTTTTACTAGACAGTGCCTTGTCTTCAAATTCTTTAAGTTCTGGGGTGATGAAGCGTTCAGCGTTTTTCAGCGTCTGACGACGAATATATTCCGGTGGCGCCTGATCAGATTGTGCGCGACTAATTTCGATATAATAGCCATGCACTCGGTTATAGCCTACTTTCAACGTGCTGATGCCCGTGCTCTGTTTTTCGCGCCGTTCAATACCCAGTAAAAACTCTCCGGCATTGCTGCTGATCTGACGCAGATTGTCGAGTTCTTGATCATACCCATCGGCGATAACTCCGCCATCGCGGATCACGACGGGTGGATTCTCGATAATGGCGCTGCTCAGCAGGTCACACATTGCTGGGTATTCGCCGGTTTGTGTGCCCAGTGACTGAACAAGGGTTGCATTAATGTTGGAGAGTTCGGCCCGTACCTTAGGCAGAGCCTGAAGTGAACTGAGCATTCGCGTCAGATCTCTAGGGCGCGCGGAACGCAGGGCTACTCGCGTGAGAATGCGCTGCATATCGCCTACGGGCTTCAGAGCAATGCGGACAGGCACGTAGACATCGTTTTCGCATAAGCAATGAATAGCGCCATGGCGATGCCGCAGTACTTCAATATTGGTCAGTGGTCGATGTAGCCAGCGTCTCAGCAGGCGACTTCCCATCGCAGTAACGCAGCTATCCATTACCGACAGCAGCGTATTGCTGTGCCCTCCGGTCATATTGACGTCAATTTCGAGATTGCGTCGTGTGGCAACGTCTAAGATGACGCTTTCCGCAAGGCTTTCCTGCTGTATAGAGCGAATATGCGGTAGGTTGCCGCGCTGAGTATCCCGCACATATTGCAGCAAACAGCCAGCGGCACCAATGGCCAGTTCCAGGTCGTCGCAGCCGAAGCCTTGCAAATCGTGAGTCTGAAATTGGGTGCTCAGGACGCGCCGTGCACTTTGTGAATCGAACTCCCATGCCGGCTGGCTGCGAGCGCCTCGGCGCGCGGTGATGGCAGGGTGATAAATAGACTCATGGTAAAGTGTCTCGGCTGGGTCCAGCCTCTGCAACTCTCCGGTGAGGGCCTCCTCCCCGCTGATTTCAGACACTCGAAACCTCCCCGTACTTAAGTCGAGATAGGCCATACCATAATGTTCCTGATGCTGAGCAATCGCCAGTAACAGATTATCCACTTTGTCGTCCAGTAGCGCCTCGTCAGAAAGCGTGCCTGGAGTCACTACTCGCACTACTTGGCGATCTACAGGTCCCTTGCTAGTCGCTGGATCGCCGATTTGCTCAACAATGGCAACCGAAACGCCCGCCTTTACCAGCTTCGCAAGATAGTTCTCGGCGGCGTGATAGGGAACACCGCACATGGGTATGGGTTCGCCGCCAGACGTTCCGCGTGCCGTCAGCGTGATGTCGAGCAACTCCGCTGCCTGCTTTGCGTCCTCAAAAAAGAGTTCGTAAAAATCACCCATACGATAGAACAGCAGGTCCCGCGGGTGATTGGCCTTGATGCGCAGAAACTGCTGCATCATGGGTGTATGTGTAACGTTTTGACTCAAAGGGATGCTATCTATAATTGTCGGCGAATTGTGATGTTGCAAAGCGCCATCATAAGGGAATCGCCGCTTAAGAACACGACTTCAGAAAAAATTTTGTAGCTTTGCGCTGACGGCTGCGGCGAATGCACCACAAAAGGGAAATCGGCGGTGCCGTATTCATCAATTCGTCGGCTTTTGCTACTGTGATTGGACCATTCGGTGGGCTAGACTGCAAGCAGATACCGCGGCAGTTGCTAAGTGTAAGCTTATTTTTGAGGCCACGAATGACTCTCGACACGCCATGAATATGTCTTATACTTTAGCCTCATCGACAACGATAACGGCGCAGATTTGTTTAAAGGGTCTAAAAACAGATAAAACAGAGGTGGCAGACGAATATGACTGAGGAAAATGAAAAAAATACCGCAGACGTGGAGCAGGAGGACAGTGTGTCCCAGACCGTTAACGGAAAGGATTGGGAGAGGCTTTTATTTGTTGTGCTGTTGTCTGCAGCACTCTATCTCGAGGTGGTTTATGCGACATTTCTGTTAGTATTGCTCAGCGTTGTCCGCTACCTGATCAAAGGCAGCGTAGACCCACGAATCGCTAATTTCTCTGACGCTCTAATCACGGTTATTAGCGATACACTGCGTTATGTTCTGTTTCGTAGCGAAAAAAAACCATGGCCTATCAGCCCCTGGCCTGCCAAGGACGTGCCGTCACAAAATGATGCTGCAGAGAGCGCAGAGGTGGGGGCGGCGAAAGTGAGCGAAGGTGAGAACAATACAGGTAAAGACTAATAGCCTAGCTTCTAATCGCCGTGCACTTCAGACCCTGTTAAGGGTCTTATCAGGCTCCACATGCTTGTTGCTGCCGGATTGTATTACTCACTATGCTAGGGCCAATACAGGTTATCTGGTGTGATCGGCTGATCGTGCATCGTTCGGCATGCGGCTATAAATAATATTAAAAAGGAATCTGAGTATGGCGTTAAAAGTAATCGTTTGGGGAACGGGCAATGTCGGACGACCGGCGATTCGAGCCGTTATTTCACATGATGATCTTGAACTTGTGGGCGTGATTGTTGCAAGTAAGAGCAAAGTAGGTCTTGATGCAGGACAGATTGCGGGTTTGGGAGCAACCGGCGTGATTGCCACGGACAACTGGCGCAGCATACTAGACATGGGTGCGGATGCTGTCGTGTATACAGCAACAGCAGATACGCGCCCTGAGGAGGCTATGAACGATCTACTGGCCTGTCTTGGGTCAGGTATAAACGTAGTCTCCACCGCTTTTTACGCTTATTTGGATCCCGCTTCGACGCCGGAGGACGCGCTGAAACCTATCGCTGATGTGTGCACTCGAAGTGGCGCCTCTCTGTTTGTGTCTGGGATTGACCCGGGCTGGGTTATGGATATGCTGCCTGTGGTATTAAGCGGCGCGGTGTCGGGTATTCGCGAGATTCGCACGCGGGAAATCTTCAACTACGCGCTCTACGATCAACCACACGTTGTGCGTGAGGTAATCGGTTTTGGCGGGGCGATGGACGCGCTGCCGATGATGCTGCACGATTTCGCTATTGAGATGGTGTGGGGTCCGATGGTGCGCCTCGTGGGTGATGCGCTAGGTAAGCCGGTAGAAAAACTGGAAGTAAAGGTTGAGCGTATGCCCTTGCAGCGCACGATAGAGGTTCCCGGTATGGGCACTTTTGAAGCAGGCACTCAGGGCGCATTTCGATTCGAAGTGTTGGGATATCACGGCGGTAGCCCGCTGTATGCACTTGAGCATATCACTCGTATTGACGACGAGTGTGCGCCGGACTGGCCATATCCTCCCGAGGGGAGCGGTTGTCACCAGGTAATTATTAGTGGTGATCCTGACTTGCACGTCAGTGTGCATGGAGAAGATCACCATGAGCCTGGCGTAGCAGGCGGTGGTAATGCCTCAGCGGCCAACTGGGTGGTCAATGCTTTGCCCGGGGTATGCGCTGCGCCGCCCGGAGTTGTCACACTGTTGGATCTTCCCCGGATTACGGGCGCAGGACAATTGAATAATGGATAACACGGCGATGAAAGAAGGTCTGACAAAAACGCCGCAGCCTGCTCAATCAAGTGGTATGCGCCTGGCACGCCTAGCGTCAACACATGGTCTCATATTTGTGGCAGCCCTTTCGCTGTTTGCGGCCGCTGATAGCTGGAGTGCGATTACGGGGCTGGGCATTGCGACAGTGCTTTGCATTGTTACAGGCGCGCTAGCCGGCATTACCATGACAACCTTGGTTCATGAGTGGTTTCACTATTGGGGTGCTCGTTATTCTGGCGCAGCCTACGATATCCCTCACAAGCAGGGCCTGTTTCTTTATAATTGGGATTTCACCCATAACAGCGTGCGCCAATTTATTATTATGAGTGTGGCTGGTAGCGTCGGTGGCATCTTGGCTTTGAGCATACTGTGGTCGGCGGTTCCCGCAGATAGCTGGGGTCGTGCCGCCCTGCAGGGCGGCGCAATCGCCAGTGTTGTATTTGCCGCATTTATTGAGTGGCCAGTGATACGACGTGTCCGTATTAGTCGTGATCCTCTGGCAGAAATGTCTACCATTGATCAGCGAGTGTTGTCGCGCAGTTTTGTTGTTTCGAGCATTGCCGGTGTCTTGATGACGCTAGTTATAGTGGCCTGACTCCTGCGTAAACACGTTATTCTGGTCGCCTAGAATGATGTTAACGATATGAAGCGAACGGGAGAATAGCATGAGAAATAACGCCTTTTTACGAGGTGCAGTTCTGCTAGCGGGGGCATTTTTTTTCGTCAGTGGGATGCAGTTGGCCCTCGCCGAGGAAAGCCCTGCAGCGCGTATTATTGTTGCGGGCGAAGGCAGTATCGATATCGCTCCCGATATGGCAGTTCTGAACTTTAGTGTTGTGCGGCAAGCATTAACGGCGCGTGCAGCACTAACCGCTAATTCTGCTGCTATGACCAAGGTCTTGGATGCCATGGCGGTTTTGGATATTGCTAAGCAGGATCTGCAGACATCCGATTTCAGCATTCAGCCACGTTACTCGAACCCGCCTAGGCAGAACTCTGGAATTACAGAGGCACCTAAATTGTTGGGTTATACCGTGCGTAATGCCGTAACTGTTCGAGTGAGAGATATTAGCCGCGTCGGCGAAGTACTCGATACGTCGGTGACACTTGGTGTTAATGACGGCGGTGGTATTCGGTTTACCAACAACGACCCCTCGGAGGCGATAGCAGAAGCGCGAACACAGGCCATGAAAGAGGCACTGTCCAAAGCAGAAACATTGGCAAAGGCGGCGGGTGTTAGCGTAGGTAAAGTGCTGGAGATTTCTGAGCAGCATTCCAGTTCACGACCACTGCCCATGGCGAGAATGGCAATGTATGACGCAGCGGAGTCCGTGCCGATTGCTGCTGGAGCAAACAGCTACAAAGTGACTGTCAATGTGACGTTGGCGATTGAGCAGCAGTAGATAGCCTAACAGCATCTTGCGTGTAAATTAAATACCGAGCCTGACGCAATGCAGGTGGTCGTTTTTTACCGGACAACTGTACAGGCAAGGATTTGATGTGCCGCTCTTTTAGCCTTTGCGCTTGATTACTGTTAGCGATAACAAGAGGGTCACAGCATCGGCCTTTTTGCAGTCTGGATAGGGCTAATCCTTCCCGAGTGTTTTGCAGAACTGCATACTTATCCTCGGTTAAGCCTATCGGTTTATGCAGGCTCACTATCAATGCTATGAGCATTTTCGTGAAGCGGAGTTTGTCAGCCGTCTCCCGTAAAGAAGCCCTGAATGACTAGGGGGGTTCATAGGCTCGTTATGCGATTGCGGCTTATTTTGCAGTGAGGGATCGTTACTGCTATGCACTGCCGCGTGCGTATCGAGATGCGCAAAATGCCGGTGTTTTTTCGTAACGGGGGCAAATGTTGACAGATGGAAAAATTTATTTTTTGGGGAGTGGCGGCGTCACCCTATCAGTTAAAAATGCAGTCGTTATTGGACTTTGCTGGACATAATTGGGAGCGCTGGCCACAACAGGGCAGTCGCAAATCTGCCCTGTCTATGATGTTGCGTCTGGAAGTGGCAAAGCACCGTGGTACGATCCAACGGTTTCCTGCGATGTCCCCTGAGTTCGACGAGTACCCTGCGGTGCCGTTTTATACACACAATGGCAAAACGTTTTACTATGATTCATCGTCGATGGCGCGCCAGTTGGATCACGAGCTCGGGCGTCAGACCCGTCTGCTGATTCCCCAGGAACCTCGATTGGCGTTCATTTGCCAATTGATAGATGAGGCCTTTGACGAGTTTGGTCTTTATATGGCGCATCACATGCGCTGGGTTGCGTCCGCTAAGAGCACGCCGATGGGGCAGATGACGGCCCTCGAATTCCGTCGACTGTTGCCTCTGGGCTTTGAATCGTATCTTGCACGCCGCCTGTATCGACGCCAAGTATCGCGCTGCCCCTACCTGTTCAGCGTGGCGCCTGTAGGCTATGACGCAGGTGTAACCAGCGACAAAACTCCGCCCTCAAGGCCCGGCTTTCCACCCACGCATGCATTACTTGACGAGTCTTGGCGCGGTTATTTGGCAGCGATGGAACATCTTTTGGCGAGCCAGCCGTACCTCTTAGGAGACCGTTTTACGCTGGCCGATGCCAGCGCCTATGGTCAGTTGAGCATGAACCTAGTTGACCCAGAGGCAGTTGCAACTTTGGAGGTGCTGGCGCCGTCTACCTTTCATTGGCTGTGTGCTATTCGAGAGGGGCGGCAGCATGATGACTGCGGTGACTTAACACTGACATCGAGCCTAAAGCCACTGCTGTGTATTATTATGAGCACGTTTGGCGTGCTGATGCAGCAGAACGAACAGGCCTATGAACAGGCTGTAGCCAATGGCGAAACGCTGTTTAATGAGGCGGCATTTGATCGTCATCGTGCGCTTTACGATGGCCATCTCCTAGGGCATCCCTTCCGTGCAGTTGCGAAGACCTTTCAAGTACGCGTGTGGCGCGAGCTGAAGGCAAGTTGGCAGGCGCTTGAGCTCTGCGATCGTGAGGCTTTGGAGCGGGAACTGCTTCCTAATGCGACTGCAGACTTCAGCTTAGACAAGGCATAAGGAGGGCAATCGATGGCTAAGCAAACAACCTGTCGATTATTCAGGCGGGTAATTTTTATGCGTGCCAAATGATTACATTTAGTGACTTTTAGGGCTTGCAATCCTGTTTTAAACAACTGATTATATATACAGTAGTTGTGCTGGTAGCCAAATAGCCTCTGCCAGAGACAAGCCGAAGTTAAGTCAGCCAACTAAACGAAAACCAGTCGAATATTCGCAAAATGAGAGAGGCAATTATGGACGCTAATAAGGGAAAAGCACTGGACGCAGCACTGAGCCAGATTGAACGACAGTTCGGTAAGGGCACTGTCATGCGTATGGGCGATCGAGAACATGTGGCGATTCCTGCCATCTCTACTGGTTCACTGGGATTGGATATTGCTCTGGGTATTGGTGGTCTCCCTAGAGGTCGTATTTGTGAGATTTATGGTCCCGAGTCTTCTGGCAAGACAACGCTGACGCTGCAAGTCATCGCCGAGGCGCAAAAGATGGGCGGTACTGCGGCGTTTGTCGACGCTGAGCACGCGCTGGATCCTGCTTACGCTGAAAAGCTCGGTGTACAGATGGATGAACTGTTGCTTTCGCAGCCTGACACTGGCGAACAGGCTCTTGAGGTTGCAGAAATGTTGGTGCGTTCTGGCGCGGTAGATATTTTAGTCGTCGACTCTGTAGCGGCTCTAACTCCCAAAGCAGAAATAGAAGGTGAGATGGGTGCTTCTCATGTTGGTCTGCAGGCGCGATTGCTCAGTCAGGCGATGCGAAAGTTGACTGCTGCAATCAAACAGACCAACAGTTTGGTCATTTTTATTAACCAGATTCGCATGAAAATCGGTGTGATGTTTGGCAGTCCGGAGACCACCACCGGCGGTAATGCCCTAAAGTTCTACTCATCGGTACGTTTGGATATTCGCCGTATTGGCGCGGTCAAAGATGGCGATGAAGTGATAGGCAATGAGACTCGCGTGAAGGTGGTCAAAAACAAGGTGTCGCCGCCTTTCAAACAGGCAGAGTTTCAGATCATGTATGGTCGTGGTATTTATAGAATGGGTGAGGTCGTCGACTGGGGTGTGAAGTTGAATTTGGTAGAAAAATCGGGCGCCTGGTATGCCTACAAGGGTGATAAGCTGGGGCAAGGTAAGGCTAATGCCGCTAAATTCCTAAACGACAATCTTGCAGTCGCCCGTGAAATCGAAGATCAAATACGGGCGCAAATGCTGACGTCAACCACGCCAGAGGAGGCCACGATTTCGGTCGACGCTGAGGAAAGCACCGAGGAAACTGCGCTGAAGTAGCGATATTCCGGTCGAAGGATTTTCTTCAGGGTTCATCACAGGTGCTGGGGTCTTGCGCAAACTTTCAAGGTCTCAGTATGTTTTCGTATTATGCCTAAACATATCCTAGGGAAAAACAGCCTCGAAGAGGGTTTTTCGGAGGCTAAGATAGCGCCAACCGATGTTCGTGTGGCCGCAATGAACCTGTTGGCGCGTCGTGAACACTCGATCAGCGAGTTGCGTCGCAAATTGAAACGTCGGTTTCCTGATGATGCCGTGATTGATGAGCAGATTGCTCGCCTTACCGGTGAGAATCTGCAGAGCAACCGTCGCTTTGCTGAAAGTTATGCCCGGCAGCGTATCGATCGCGGTTATGGTCCCGTGCGCGTGTGTGAAGAACTGCGGGAGCGCGGAGCGTCAAGCTTTGATGTTACTGCCGCAATCGAGGAGTCGCAGGTTGACTGGTTCGCTGTAGCGTCAGAGGTCGCGCTTAAAAAATTCGGCGCGCTGCCGCCAAGTGATATCAAAGAGAAAGCACGGCGTGCTCGTTTTATGCAGTATCGGGGCTTCACTATCGAGCATTATGAAAAATTCTTATAGGCAAGAAAAAAAATAATGGTGATCGGGCGGTGAACCGTGGCTAACGGCTCAATATCTCTTCTATGAAATCTAGGCGGTCCTGACCAAAATACATTTCGTCCTCTATGAAGAACGTTGGAGCACCAAAGATGCCGCGTGCAACGGCCGCTTCTGTTCTGCTTATAAGCTCTGTCTTTACTTGTGGGTCTTGAGATAAGGTTAGCAGAGCCTCAGCATCCAGTGCATGTTCCTTCAGCGTGGCTTCCGCGACTTCTCGGTCGCCCATGTTCCTCTCCTGCACCCATACTGCTTCATACACAGCATTGATGAAGGTCTCCGCGCATTCCAGACGCTGGGCGGCAATGGCTGTTCGCATCAGATTTAAAGTGTTGATCGGAAAATAAGGATTAGGCCTCAATTTTACAGAATAACGGCGAGCGAAGCGTGGGAGATCGTGCTCCATCATATAGTGGCCTTTTGCCGGAATGGCCACCGGCGAATTATTACCGGTCGCCTTGAATACGCCGCCAAGCAGCATCGGTTTGTAGGTCACATCTAGCGGATACCTCGCAGCCAGTTGGCTCAGGCGTTTGTGCGCTAGGTAGGCAGTCGGGCTGCCGAAGTCGAAGTAGAAATCCAATGATTTACGCATGCGTATGTCCCTATCTTTGCCATAGCCGCACGATTCGGCTGACCTTCTAGATCGGCCTTGACCCGTGCGCCTGCTCAGTTCAAACGCAGGCTGGGTTTAGTGTTTAAATTTGCGAGATTTTATTACGCTGCCTTTGGCGCGGGCTGGGTGCCTCGGATGAGGGCTCCGGGAACCGCGCCTGTGTGCTTGCCATTCTCCATAATGATCTCGCCACTTACGATGGTCGCTACGTATCCGCTTGCACCCTGAAACATACGCCGCCCGCCCGCAGGCAGATCGTAAATAATTTGTGGTGACTCCAGTTGCAACGCATCAAAGTCGATCAGATTGAGGTCAGCTTTCATGCCTATCTCTAGTGTGCCACGATCTTCAAGTCCGACGCAGCGCGCAGTATCGAGGGTTTGCATTTTAACGACATCTTCAAGTTTTAGACGATGGCCGCGCTCGCGGTCACGCACATAGTAGCTAAGCATCTGGGTAGGTACACTGGCGTCGCATAGTACACCGCAGTGCGCCCCGGTATCTGCTAAAGAGATAATAGTGCTGCTGTCCTCTATTAACGCAACCTGTCGACTGAGATCGTTCGCGCCGTAACCAAAGCAAGGAAAGTAGACAACTGTTTTTCCACCGTCCTGCATCATTAGGTCGTAGCAGAATTCTTGCGGGGAGACACCGGCATTGGCTGCCTTGGCCGCGATGCTGTCTTCTGGAGCCGGTTCGTAGTTGGGGGGGCTACCTAGCGGATATAACTTGTCATAGCCGCCAATGATAGTGTCCATAAACGAATCACCCATTAGCGGCAAATCTTCAGCGAGAATTGCAGCCCGGACTTCAGGCTTTTGTAGTTCGGTTAGCCGGTCCTCATGTGACATAACCGACAGAGCGCCGTAGTTGGCATGAAAACTAAACGGGTTGATAGTCCCGTCCCAGCTGAGCAAGATGTTAACCGGACGAGCGCCAACGTGGGGAATCAGTTGCGCGCCATTGGCATTGGCTTGGCGACAATAATCTAGTTGCTTAATGACACGATCCCAGTCGGCCTCTTCACGGAAAAAAAGCACAAAATTAATTTGGCAGTTATTGTCGACCGACAATCGCTGCATCCAGTCCATCTCCTGCTCCCAGTTATGGAAGTCGGACACTAGACCGAAAATACCCTTGCCGCCCAGTTCGCCGATGACTTTGCCGATCCCGAGCAACTCCGCTTCATCGGCATAGGTTCCCGGCATGGCTTGATCGCCGCCAGTGGTGTGTAATTCAGTGCGCGATGTGGTGAAGCCGATAGCGCCTGACTGGATACCTTCTTTGACAATGGCCGCCATGGCGGCTACGTCATCAGAGGTAGCAATTTCGTTTTTGGCGCCACGTTCGCCCATCACATAGGTCCGCACCGCGCAGTGCGGTACTTGAGCGCCGACATCGATAGCGCGGGGGAATCTTTCAACGGCATCGAGGTACTCAGGAAAACTTTCCCAGTCCCACTGCACACCTTCATGCAACGCAGCGCCAGGTATGTCTTCCACGTCCTCTACGACCGTGATGAGCCGACCTTGGGCGTCTGCGTTGGGTTCGCACGGCGCAAAACCAATACCACAGTTGCCCATGATGAGAGTGGTGATGCCGTGATTGGCAGCAGGGCTACAAAGGGGATCCCAAGTGGCCTGTCCGTCCATATGAGAGTGCACATCTACCCAGCCAGGGGTTAGTAATTTGCCTTGAGCGTCGATTTCTTTATTGCCTTTGCTTTCGACATGGCCCACTGCCGCAATTTTTCCATTATTAATGGCAAGGTCACCTGAAAATGCGGGTGTGCCTGTACCATCGACGATACTTGCATTACGGATTACCAGATCGTACATATTCATCACCTCCAAAAACTATCGCCACAGTGTACTTAACTTATTGCGGCCCACGCTAGCCCATGTTTACTAAATGCTTCGCTCGGTTTAAATTTTACGATTTCGCAGCATTGTCGAGGTCGTGTTCAAGGCGCGCATCCCTAAAATAAAGTGATGATAAGCGAGCGCGCTTACACCTGAGGAGCAAAGGTTTCGGCCGATGCTAATTTCCAGTCTTTTGTCCAGCCGTCTGGTACAGCATCACCCAACAAAACGTTTGGTGCAAGAGGCGGAAAGACTTCGTCAAAATGTTGGTTGATGCCATTTGCGCCGCGTCGCCAAATCAAATGCGGGTCCATTTTTTTTGGCTCGTCAAGACCCATCGCGCCAATGATTTCGAAAGCGGAGCGCAGTGTACGCTGTTGGAAACTAGCAACCCGCTTGTGTCGACTTTCTACGTCCAATGCCTTTCCGCGTGCTGGGTCCTGCGTAGCGATACCGGTAGGACATTTGTTGGTGTTGCAGGCTTGGGATTGAAGGCAGCCTAGCGCCAACATCATGGTGCGGGCTGCGTTAACCGCGTCAGCGCCAATCGCCAACTTGGTAACTATATCAAAGCCAGTTGCGGTCTTGGCTGACGAAATGATGCGAATTTTTTCACGCAGACCCGTGCCGACAAGGCAGTTATGTACGAAACTGGTGCCTTCCAGACAGGGAAACCCCAGCCGATTACTAAATTCTACTGGCGCTGCGCCAGTACCTCCCTCGGCACCATCGACTGTGATGAAGTCGGGTGTAATGCCCGTATCCAGCATGGCTTTACAAATTGCCAAAAATTCATACTTGCGACCAATGCATAATTTAAATCCCACTGGTTTTCCGCCACTTAACTCTCGCAATTTAACTACGAAATTCAACAGACCTTTGGGCGTGCTGAACTCCCGGTGCCCTGGCGGCGAAATGACATCTTCACCCATAGTGACTAGTCTGATTTGAGCAATCTCATTCGATACCTTGGCTGCGGGCAGCACGCCACCATGAGATGGCTTAGCACCTTGTGATATTTTTATTTCAATCATCTTGACCTGCTCAAGCGTCGCGGAGGCCTTGAATGATTCAGGGTCGAACCCGCCATCGGGTAAGCGGCAACCAAAATATCCAGTACCGATCTGCCAGACGATATCACCACCCTGTCGATGATAGGGGCTGAAGCCTCCTTCGCCGGTGTTGTGGTAGAAGTCGCCTAGCTTTGCGCCTTTATTGATTGCCATAATGGCGTTGGCACTGAGTGCACCGAAACTCATAGCGGAGCAGTTCAGGCGCGCAGCATTGTAGGGCTGGGTACAGTGATCACCGCCAATCAACACGCGCTTTGATTCTTCAATCACCTCGGTTGGTGCGATCGAGTGTGCAGCGCCTAACCAAGCTGTTTGCGTGATGTCATGTGCCGTGCCAAATGGTTGTGTATCGTCTAGTCCCTGCGCTCTGCGGTAAACGAGATCGCGCTCCTCTCTGCTAAAAGGCAGTTCTTCGGTATCGCCGGCGATAAAGTATTGACGAATTTCCGGGCGGATAAACTCCAGCGCATAACGCATATAGGCCGCCACTGGGTAAAGACGATTTAGCGTGTGAGGACTGAACCATAGATCGTGTATACCGACTACAACGTAAAGTCCAAGGATGAGTGCGATTGCATGAGCTGGCGCCCAATGATTTGATGCCACATAGACAGAGAGTGGAAAAAGTATTAAAGCAACGAACCAAAATAATTTTTGCATAAACGTCACAATATATGCTCCTTAAAAAATTCAGTTTTAAAATTCAGCCAAAATCCCTGTTAATGTGCCGCGCGCCGGTCATATCTATTTCTTACATCCATGAATTATCTGCTCGCAAAACCTGTTGCTGTTTTATGCTCTAATACAGAGTTTTCTTTTTTGCAGGGCAAAAGTTTTTGGGTGCCTGGTCCGTAAGCGTAAATAAACTGCCCCAATTTTAGCGCGTCAATCATCGATTCTGCAATCTCGGTGCGTACTGCAGGGCAACCCCATGAGCGGCCAAGAAAACCTTGCTCTAACGCGGCGACTGGGTCGACATAAGATGCTCCATGCATAACGATATAACGTTGCATAGCGGACTCATTATAACCTTTATCTAAACCTAGCAATCTCAGCGAGTAGCCATTGCTGCCCTGATAGGTCGTCTCAGTTAAGAATAAGCCCAAGCTAGTTTCATGGCTACCCTCACGATCTGAAAATGTGGTTGGAATATCGCCGCCAGAACCTTGGCCGTGCGCAACATGCTCCTTGAACAATAACTTTTGGTTATTCAAATCAATGACCCAAAGACGTTGTCGACGTGATGATATAGTGTAGTCGATAATAGCGAGATGGCTGGCTGATTGTCCAACGCCATTCCCTTGAGCGCATGTCATAGCGGCAATGGCTTCCGAAATCACTGCAGGATTGAGTGTTGGGGCTAGTCGGCTTACCAGTGCCGCGTTGTCGGCCTTTGCCGGAATAGTGGCAAGCGAGCCATATATCAGTGCAAGCACAAAACGCACGGTGGCTGTAAGACTCACAAAGCGCGCATCCAAGCTGCCTATCAGGATTAACGTTGTCATAGTATATAATAAATATTAATCAATTCAGAGTGATAGTGGCGATATATATTGTCATTTATGCACTCTCTGGCTTCTCCCTAAACGGTTAGGGCGCACCATAATGATTAGATGCCGAAAATGCCTGCTTTAGGAAGGCAATTCTCGCCAACATCGAGCGCTTTGTGATTTCGCTGTTCTCCATGGCGTCATAGCCATGAACCGTTTGTTTGGTCTCGTTGATGGTAACGTCAATGCCTTTCTGTTGTAGAGCGGAAATATAGATTAGTCCCTCATCCCTGAGAGGGTCAAATTCCGCCGTTTCTACATAGGTGATTGGCAGACCCTGCAATTCGCCGTGCCCTGGTGCCGCATAGGTAGGCGCAGGTGCGTCTCGGTAGTGGGTTAGATACATGTCCCACATATATCGGTTGGAGTGGGCATTCCATACCGGCACATCGATGAATTCGGTGGCGGATGGTGTTGAGCAACTGTTATCGAGTACGGGATAAATTAGCAATTGAGCACAGAGTTTAACGAGCTCTTTGTCCCGAGATTTTTGCGCCACGCCTGCTGCCAGTGCGCCGCCGGCACTATCGCCTCCGACGGCGATGCGATTAATGTCAATACCTAGGCTGTCAGCGTTTTGGGTGACCCATTTTAAGCTGGCATAGCAATCGTCAAAGCCACCGGGGAATGGATGTCTAGGTGCTAGTCGATAGGGGACAAAAATCAAGATGCAGCCAGCTTCATTGGCATAGCGTTCGCAGCTTTTTAAATGCAGATTCGCATAGGTAATGCCGAAGCCTCCTCCATGATAATAAATAAGAGCAGGCGCAGGAACAAGTGGCGCCGGGCTATGTGGTGTCATGGTGAAAACCTTCAGATGACTGCCATCGGCTCGCAAAATGAATCGCTGCTCGACTGTCAAGCTGAGTGATCGTCTCACAAAGAAACAATGCATTCTCATGGCTGCATTAATCAACCACAATAGCACTGCATTGAAGGTTAAAGTCACGACGGGAAATTTTGCAAAGTCGGGATGGATATCGTATTTTTTAGTCATAGGGTCTAATTTCTGAGTCAGTGAGAACAAATACCCGCCAACGCTCGGCTTGGGTCCGGCCAGTCGGCTTGGCAGCAGTTATTTTTCGCCTAAGCCGCGGTTGGCAATTACCGTTGATCTGTTCTAATAGGGCAACAGGTCTGTGGCAATATCACATAGGGTTTGATTTATTATACATGCTTAGTGGGATTTGCATCTCAACTTGTCGATATCGTCGATGTGGGCCATGCTGGGCAAAATAACGCGATGGAAGTTGATTATGTTATCCAAATTTGATGATTACCCCATTCACCAGACCGCAGAGCCTGTGGTTCATACCGCGTCAAGCGATAGGTTTTTTTATGACCGTTATTGGTATAACGGCCATGCTCAAGATGGTAGCTTTTATTTCGGCGTCGGGCTGTGTCGCTACGCTAACCTTGGCATCCTAGATTGTAGCCTAAGCCTGGCTATAGATGGACATCAGTACGCTTTTCATGGCTCACGCAGAGCGCCCGAAGAACCCACGGACACATCAGTGGGCCCCTTTACACTGCAGATATTAGAGCCTATGGGGCGTCACCGCCTGCAGATAACTGCCAATGAAACGGGTATCGAATGCGACCTGCTGTTTACGCCGCGTACTGCCTGCATAGAGGAGGGGCGCCAAACGCTGCGTAATGAGCGGCACATTGTAATGGACGCTACTCGGCTCGACCAGTTTGGCTTTTGGTCGGGCTGGATTCGCTATGAGGGTAAAGAGTTGAAGGTTGATGGTCGCACGACTTTCGGTTTGAAGGATCGCTCTTGGGGTATTCGACCAGTGGGAGATGCCTATTCTGGCGGCGCACCGTTAGCGGAGTTTCAGGCCGTACATTTTTGCTGGATGCCAATTCACTGGGCAAATGAGTGCAGCCTTGCGGGCTGGTTTGAAGACAACAACGGTTACCAGTGGCATACGGATCAGGCATTTTTACCGCACTATTCGAATGTGGAGTTGATTCCGGGCACCGTCGACCCTCAGTCTCGCGTTTGGCAGGGTAAGGTGGAGCACCAACTCAATATGATTTCTGGGACGCGACGCGCGAGTTCAGCGACCGTTACGATGCATGATAGATCCGGTGAAAGCATGGAAGTCCATTTGGAACCTGTGCTGGTGCATCGCATGAAAGGTCTCGGTTACCAGCATCCTGAGTGGGGCCATGGCAAGTGGCAGGGTGAACTGGCCATAGCGGGCGAAAGTTGGAGGGATAGCGATCTGGATCCGTTGGCACTGGAAAATCTTCATATCCAGCAAATCGTTAGGGCAACCTGTGGGGATAAGGTGGGTCATGGTGTGCTGGAGCAGATGCATTTAGGGCCGTCAACGTTGCTGGGTTTCGAAGACTGGTTTGACGGTGCAAAATAGCTACACATGGTTAGCCTCACGCACAAGAGAGATTTTTGTGCGGGGGATAGGCCATCTGAATTATTTAGAGGCGTAACAAAAAATGGCCATGCGTAAAAGTTTGCTATCTAAGATTTTGACCGTTGTGCTAGTGCTCGCCATGACTTTTGTTGGCATGTCTCTGTTGGTGGTTTGGCAGGTAGGCGCGTGGAATTTAGTGTTTCCATCACATCATCACGATACGGTGGCGCCCGTTATTCCATCAGATATGTTATCTCCCTCTGTTCTGGTGTTTAGTAAGACCAATAGTTTTCGCCACAGAGAGGGTATTGCCGGGGGTCTGAAGGCATTGGAGTCCATAGCGGAAAGCCAGCAGTGGGGCATGTTCCATACGGAAAATGGTGCAATATTTAATCCCGCCGATCTGGCAAAGTTTGACGTGGTGGTGTTTCTGAATGCCTCTGGAGACATGCTCAGTGACACACAAGAGGACGACTTTCAGGCTTGGCTGCAGGCGGGTGGTGGATGGCTTGGCATTCACTCGGCGGGCGATGATTCACATTCTGAGTGGCAGTGGTACGGCGATAATCTCATCGGTGCGACCTTCACTGCCCATATTATGGGGCCTCAATTTCAGAGCGCCACTGTTGTCATGGAGAACCAGTCTCATCCGGTGTTATTGGGCATCCCAGATACTTGGCAGCACGAGGAGGAGTGGTACTCATGGGAAAAAAGTCCGCGAGCCCGGGGGTTTACTATTTTAGCTTCTGTTGACGAATCTTCTTATAATCCAGAGCTGAAGTTTATGGGTAATGAGCGAGATCTAAGGATGGGCGATCACCCTGTTGTCTGGGCCAATTGCGTTGGCGATGGCCGCAGTGTTTATGCGGCTATGGGGCACAAAGCAGAAGCCTTTGAAGATTCCGTTTTTCAACAGTTGATCGTTAATGCATTGAACTGGCTAATCTCTGCAGAGGCTTGCCCGTTTTCGCCCAAGCCCTAAGACAACGTAATTACCTCAGTTTCTAACGCTGGAATGTCGCCTTTAGGTAATTGAAAGCGCCAGAACATGATGCCGTAAGGGCGTCCCTCGGTGTCTAACCAGTTAGGGCGTTTTGGATCTTGGTGTGCCACAATCATTTCGAAGCTGCCGTCCTCATTTAGCACAGTCTGTGCTCTGTTCAGTGAAATACTGCGTTCCTCGTAATTCAGTGTCTGCAGGAATCGGTTGAATAATACAACATTGGCAAATCGGCAGTCAGGAAAGCGGCCCCGGATGAGCAGTGCTTGATCTGGGCCAAGTACGAACGGTGCCATGCTGTAAACATTGTCACGAGCAGCATAGGTGATTGAGTCGTGGGAATCGTCTTTTTTGGGTGGCATAAATTGATTGGGTATTCTTGATACCCAAGACGGACTATTTTCAGTGTTCATTGTAATAACATTGCCGCTGACAAAACCGGTGACACGGCGAATGCCCGCTGCAATTTCGGCATCATTAGGTGACTGTCGAGGCTGCACTGATTGAAGATTACAAATATCTATTGGAATTTGGTGCAAGCGATCGTTGTTAATGCAGTGCTCGCGCTCGTAGTAGTGCCGTGTGGTAATGCTGGCAGCCCCTTTCGCCATCGGCATCCAGTTTCCTTCGGCTTTTTCCGCGCTAAGAATGATTTCGTAATCACCATTTTCGTCCGCTTTGAACTGCGTATCGTTAAGGGTAGAACCGATGCCGTCACTACCGGTATCCGCACCTAACTCTATCGTGAAGCTGGTATAGGTGGCATCTGCGAGATTGCCAGTAATGCGGTAGCTGTGTTGATCATCAATAACCGCCGAGTAATATCTTGCGTCCGGATTGTCTCCCAGCATCTTCTTGTGCGGATTAATAAAAGATGTGAAGAACGGCCTCGCAGGGTCCGCTTCTAGCCAAGTTTGCAGAGCATGCATGAGTACATGGAGCATGACACGGTGCGCTTCTGCGAACTCCTGCGGCGTGCGCAACTTCCACTCGGGGCTTGTGAATGCGATTTCCAGATTATCTAGAGCCAGTTGCAGTTCTGACAGGGCTTTCGTGGCCGCGCTCTCTGACTTACCCTGCGACACCGCGGCCACTGTTGGCGATAGGATGCCTCCGATTAGTCCGCTCAAGGCGACTCCTTTCAATAATTCTCGACGTTGCATAGTCTGTCTCCTGCTGACTGATGGCTCGATGTCTGTGTTTACGCTCACTGAGCCTCGTTTAGCGGGCGCTGCCCTCCGCACAGGACATCAGTGACGCGCTCAGTATCCATATATTCTTTTAGCTTAATCAATTTACCCGCTCTGAATTCAAACAGGAAATGGTATTCATTGCTGTAGGTCTGACCAGAAATATGGTCTCCTTTGCTGGTCGCTTCGACCGCGACCTTATCCCCTTCGCCTACCATGCCCGTAATAGTGAATAATAGTCCGCTGGGGAACACATCAAAAATTCCGCCCGCCGATGCGGCAATCTGTTCTCGCGAAAAAACCCCAGAGATCAAAGTATTGCCCATTGTCTGGACGGAGCCTTCGGCGGCATAGGCATCAACGATAAACGCAACGTCCCCATGGTTTAGTGCGTTAAAAAACTGCGCTACGATTGCTTTGTTATCTTCGCTGCCGTCGTGCATGACTGGACTCCAGAGTTCGTTAGGTTAGAGGCTTGTAGAGTCAACTCTACCGCGTCCAGATTTGAGTTGCCCGCGTTTTGTTTTGCTGTCGACTCGCTTTCGCTGACTGCTATAAGTGGGTTTGGTAGGCTTGCGTAGTCGGCGTGCGGCACTAGCGAGTTTTATCAGGTCAGTTAAACGGTCCAGTGCATCACTACGATTTTTTTCCTGACTGCGAAAGCGCTGGGCCTTGATAATAATGACGCCATCGCTAGTAATACGTTGGTCACTGATTTTTTTTAGGCTTTCTTTGTATGTATCCGGCAGCGAGGACTCTGCGATATCAAATCGAAGGTGGACGGCTGAGGAGACTTTATTAACATTCTGGCCCCCTGCACCTTGCGCACGAATGGCGTGGAACTGAATTTCTGAGAATGGAATGCTAACTTGGTTCGAGATTTTCAGGCTCATGATAATCTGGAGTCCATCTTCGCTAGCGGTTGCGACCCAGTTTTTCATGGGCGTCAACCCATTCGTTGGTGCGAGTTTCTTTGTCAATCTTAGCCGCAGCATTCAGTGAAATTTCTCCCGCCAATACGAGTCCAGCGGCGATCTCTGCCAATTTTAGGGCCTTACCTGAGCCAAAACAATCCATTATCTGCAGGCATTCTCGTTGAGTGGGCAGGGCCGTGCCGCCCCCGTAGGTGGCGAGAATTACAGCGGGAAGCGTGATGGAGAAATAATAGTCTCCATCACGAGTGACCTTGTTATAGGTGGAGCATTGGTTGGATTCGCCTATATTGGCGACGTCCTGTCCTGTCGCAAGATACAGAGCAGCGAGGCCGTTGGCAGGGTGGGCAGCATTGTTGGACGAGTTAGTCAGAAAGGCACTAAGGTTGCTAATCCCTTGGCCATAGTGCATCTGTTGCGGGGAAATGCGGAGATTTTTTTTCATTACATCGGCAGGAATGGTGATTTCGGCGGTGACTCTCCTGCCGCGTCCCTTCAGCATATTGACGGAAGACGTTTTCTTTTCCGTATCGAAGTTTCCCGACAGCAGGTAGTGGGATAATGCTTTGAATTCTTTATTGATCCACTCACAGGCAGCGAATGTGGCCTTGCTAGTCATATTCTGTCCTGCAGCGTCTCCTGTGCTGTAATCAAACCGTGTAAAGACCATATTATGGGCGTGGTAGTGTTCTATCTCATTCAGTTTACCCACTGAGGTAGTCGATTCTGCTTTTGTCTTGATGTATTCAAAGTGTTCATCCAGCCAGAGTCCGAAGTCGCGCGCTTCCCTCGCGCTAGGGAAAACAAAAACAGGCGCTCGTTGCATGGCCTCTCCAGATACAGTGGTAATGACACCGCCGCTTTCTCGGATAACGCGCATGCCCCGGTTGTAGCTGGCCAGCATTGTGCCTTCTACTGTGGCCATGGGCACGTAAAACTCACCTTTGGCATGTTCACCATTGACCAGCAATGGACCCGCTAGACCGATGGGAATTTGGGCGACACCAAAAATGTTCTCGATATTCCCCGCCATCTCAGCAGGATCGAACGAAAATTGCTTAGTGTGCTCGAGTTTGGCGGGTGTATTTTTTTCTATGAAGGCCTGACGCTCGCCTATAATCTCAAGACTGTAATCATCACTATTGGATCGGGGTATTTTTTTGCTCACACTGATGATCTCGCTGAGGATTAAGCGTTGAAATTAACCGATTAGACAGTGTTGGTCAATTTGACGCGAATTTTTAGTCACGACTTTACAGTCAGTCTGCCGAACCAAAGGTATTTTCAAAATGTTTTTCAATGACCTGTAAAAAGGCCTCCCCATATTTTTTTAGCTTGCGCTCGCCAACGCCTGTGATCTGTCCGAACTGAGTCGAATTGCGGGGTAGGGCGCCACACATTTCTTTCAAGCTGCGATCGTGAAAAATAACGTAGGGGGGAACACCTTGCTCCTCTGCTAATTCGCGCCTGCAGTCGCGTAAAGCTTCCCACAGTGTGATATCGATATCACTGGGCAGTGCCGTTTTGGTTTGCTGTCGTGCCCCTTTAGCTGTGTTTTCACGGCGCAACATTATTGCCTCTTCGCCGCGTAACAACGGGCGGCATTTCTCTTCCAGGCGCAGTGCGCCAAAATGCTCCATGTCTACGTTCAAGTATCCCCGGCCCACGAGTTGTCTGAAAACTGACCGCCACTGCTTGTTGTTCAACTCTCTCCCAACTCCATGGATGGGTAGGCGATGGTGATTAAACTGCAATACCTTTAAATTCTCTGCCCCACGCAATACATCAATCAGATGATTGACTCCGAATCGCTGCTCGGTGCGATAGACCGCGCTAAGTGCCTTGCGGGCTGCATCGGTGCCATCCCAAGTATCGATCGGTTCAAGGCAAGTGTCGCAGTTACCGCATGGCTGGGGCTGTGGTTCGCCAAAATAGTTCAGTAGGGCCTCACGCCGGCAGGTGGTGATTTCGCACAGGCCGAGCATAGCATTCAAACGGTGTTGCTCTGCCCGTTTGTGTTCTTCACTGCCCTCGGAAGAGGCCATCATTTGTCGCAGTTTAATCACGTCCTGCAGTCCGTAAATCATCCACGCATCAGCGGGTTCGCCATCTCGGCCAGCTCGGCCTGTCTCCTGATAATAGGATTCTACCGTTTTAGGCATATCCATGTGTGCGACAAAGCGCACGTCCGGCTTGTCGATACCCATACCGAAGGCGATGGTGGCGACGATGATGACGGCCTCTTCACGTAAAAAGCGCATCTGATTGTGAGCGCGGGTAGCCGTGGGTAAACCGGCATGATAGGGCAGAGCGTTAAATTCCTGATCTTGCAGCCAACGCGCAATCTCTTCTGTTTTTTTACGAGACATGCAATAGATGATTCCAGCATGCTGTTGATGGCCATCTTGTAAAAACCGTAACAACTGCGTCCGCGGATTGTCTTTTAGTGCGATACGATAACGGATATTAGGTCGATCAAAGCCGGCGATAAACTGTCTGGCTCTGCTTAGATCCAGTCGCATAATAATTTCAGCGCGGGTGCGCGCGTCCGCTGTGGCGGTGAGCGCTATTCTTGGAATATTGGGAAAATGTTGATGCAAAAGAGTCAATTTGAGGTAGTCAGCGCGAAAATCATGTCCCCACTGAGAGACGCAATGTGCTTCATCAATGGCGAATAACGCTATGTCAGCGCGCTTGAGTAATGCTAAACAGCGTCCTTGGGTCAAGCGCTCTGGGGCGATATACAATAAATCCAGTTTTCCGGCCAGTAGAGCCTTTTCTACTGCCTGCGCCGCCGCAGGGTCTTGTGTAGAATTTAAGAAGTTCACCCGAACGCCAAGTTGCGTCATAGCGCTCACTTGATCCTCCATCAAGGCAATTAGGGGAGAGATAACGATGCCGCATCCATCTCTGGCCAAAGCCGGAATCTGGTAGCAGAGAGACTTGCCTCCACCTGTTGGCATTAATACAAGGGCATCACCGCCTTCAATGACAGTTTCGATGATTTTGCTTTGAGGCTGTCTAAAAGATTCATAGCCAAAGACTGACTGTAATATTTCTTGTGCAGTTTGCATGGCCAGAGAGTATAACGCAGTAGCGACATTCTACCTGCACATTGGCCCTAACCTAATACTAAATGCTAAGGTGTGGGTTTATATCCTATGAGTTGGGAGTCGCGATTAGCCATGAGCAATACAGATAGTAAAACTGACCATCAAATTAATATTGAGTGCCTGAACCGTTTTATTGATCTTGCCAATAGCATTAAGGATGAAGGTGTCGATATTAAGATGGTTTCCCATGCGCTAATGTCCGCTTCTGGTTATTACACCACCTACGCTCTAGGCGGGAATAGCGGATCCCTGTCGGACCTCGGAGTGGAAAAGGTCACCGCTGCCTACAGGCGCGAGTTAGAACGCATACAAAAATTAAAGAAAGATCAAGTCGACGCTGAGGCGCAGTGAATTCCCGCTGAGTTGCCTGCTCTATAAGCCAACACAGTTAGTTCATTTGTTTTAACGGGGAGGCGTTTATCGGCAAGATAATAGGATTTTTCTTAGGCTGCTGCCCGTCGATCAGTTTGCATGCGACGATCGTTGGCCACCAGAATCCCGTTGGCGGAGAGAGGAAATGTAACGGGCCTGCCTTGCCGGCGATCTTTGCCACTGCGAGGCACTAGGCGCAGCGCGGGTTCTGCGGTATTCCCCACATCACGCTTCCTGTCGAGCGCATTGTAGTTCCGCGACGTCGCGGCGAATACATAGGCAGCGATGACGATAGCGAACGAACCCGCTATGCCAAGACTAATGAGTATTAAATCCATCACCTATGATGCCCTATAAACCGCTACGGCGGAAGAATAATTTATTAGAGCAAGATCAGGGCCAATATGTAAAAAGCTATAGTTTACAGAAACTTAATGAACTTATGGTGGTTGGAAAATCGGCCAGTCTAAGAAAATGTAAAATTTTGTGACACATATGGGTTAGTACGGACTGCAACCTGAACTGATGAATCCCACGAGGACCGGGCCAATGGCGGCGCTTTATTGGCGATTCAGGCCATGGCGCAGGTCAGCGGCCAATATCCAAACATATCCCGTAGCAGCCTATTTTTGTACTAAAGTAATATCTCTCGTGGATGAGGGTGGCTCAAAAAATCTTTTGGGCTGGCGCTGAATCCGTATGCACCGGACTGAAATACCACTATTAGGTCTCCTGAATCTGCTCTCGGAAGAGAAACTTTATTGCCCAAAACATCCAGTGGTGTGCACAGCGGCCCCACTACATTGACTTCCTCAACAGCATCTGCCGATATGCGATTGCCCAGACACAGGGGATAATTTTTACGAATGATCTGCCCGAAATTCCCCGAGGCGGCGAGATGATGATGCAAGCCACCATTGGTGATAACGAAGGTTTGTCCACGAGAGACTTTTCTTTCAACTACTTCACAGACGTAAATACCCGCTTCGGCAGTGAGATAGCGGCCCAGTTCCATTACGATTTCTGCCTCCGGCATCCTTTCCCGGGCGGTCTTGATCAAAGGCAAGAGGTTGGCGCCTATAGAGGCTATATCTAGGCGTTTCTCTCCCGGAAAGTAGGGCACGCCAAGACCACCACCGATATTGAGCCAACGCACCGGTGCTGGAGCAAATTGAGCGAGTCGGAAGGCAAGCTCGAAGGTCTTGGTTTGGGCTTCCATAATGGCTAGTTCACGCAAATTTTGCGAGCCACTAAAAATGTGGAACCCCATGAACTCCATGGGGAGTGTTTTTAGGGTCTCCAGCATCGCTGGCACGCACTCGGCATCTACTCCAAAGGGTTTGGGGCCGCTGCCCATTTTCATGCCAGCTGACTTAAGCTCAAAGTCAGGATTGACGCGAATAGCGACAGGGGGCCGGACGGACTTCGCTTTCGCCAGTGCCGCGATACGCCGCATTTCAACATTGGACTCCATGTTGATGATTACCCCGCTCTCCACCGCTGCGCATAGATCCGCATCTGATTTTCCCGGACCAGCAAAACTGATGCGGGTTGGTTTAGTGACAAACTCTAGGGCCACTTGAAGTTCGCCTGCAGACGCGACATCTAATCCGTCAGTCATTCCTGCTAGATAGCTTACGACCTCAGGCATGGGGTTAGCTTTCATGGCATAGTGCAAGTGGATATTAGCTGGTAGTGCACTGCGCAACTGCTCTATCTGCGTGCGCATGACTTTGCGGTCATAGGCATAAAACGGCGTATTGCCGAACTGTCTGGCGATATCGACAAGCGGCTTTCCTCCTATTTGCAGGCAATTGTCGATGACGTTGAACTGATTCATTGGCACATGCTTCGGTGTTCCACCCCTGCCTTTTGTATTGTTCATCAAGAATTATCCCGAAACATGGTTTGATACTGCTCAGAGAGCATACATCGATCAACCTTACCGTTTGAGTTATAGGGCAGAGCGTCTTGCCCAATGATTATGGCAGGCACCATAAATTTTGGGAGTTCTCTGCGACATTGAGTCAACACTGAATTTTTGAGGTTGTCATCTACTTTCAGCCCGAGAGCAGGAGTAAAGACGAGCAGTATGGCCTGACCGAGTGCAGGATGAGGTAATCCTATAGCCACGGCTTCAGTAACCAAGCCTGTGCCGTAGATAATATCTTCTATCTCAGTGGGGCTCACCCGATAGCCGGACGTTTTGATCATTTCATCGTTGCGGCCGATAAAGTACAGGTAGCCGTCATCATCCTTCATTACATTGTCGCCAGACCAAACGGCCAACTCTGTAGATACGATTTTGACAGCGCTTCGCGGATAAGGCTTAAAACGTTTTGCTGTCTCATCTGGATCATTCCAGTAACCCTGGCTCACCAGTGCACCGCAATGAACCAGTTCACCGGGCTCGTTGGGCGCACACTCATTACCTGCGGCGTCTATCACTAGAATATTCGCGCCGGGCACCGCCTTACCGATTGAATGCGGGCGAATACTCACCTGATCAGGTGGCAAATAGGTTGAACGAAAGGCTTCAGTAAGCCCATACATCAAGAAAATGTCGGTCGACGGTAGTATTTTTTGCAGTGTCCGGGTAGTTGCTACGGGCATGGCTCCACCCGTGTTAGTGATGTAGCGCAGTGATTGTGTTGCCTGAACAGGCCATTCAAGTTCCTTAAGCTGATTCCAAAGAGACGGTACCGCAGCTAAACCTGACACTTTATAGCGCACCACCGCTAGCAGTGCGTCGCGGGGTAGGAGGTAATCCATTAGGATGACGGCAGCGCCCACTAAAAATGTCGTGGTAAGTTGGCTGAGCCCAGCATCGAAGCTAAGTGGAAGTAGCGCAAGCACGCGGTCAGCAGAGGAACTATCCAAATATTCGCAGACACTTTGTGCTCCGGCCACCATATTGCGATGAGATAAGACTACCCCCTTGGGTTTGCCAGTACTGCCTGAGGTGTACAAGATAGCGGCCATATCAGTTTCGATACGGCAGTGCGGTGCATGATCGTTATTGGCTAACTGATAAAACGCGTTGCAGCCCATGACCTGCTGTGGGATCGAGGCTGCCTCTTCCGGCACCTGATCTTCTACTAGAACAATCGTGTGTAGATCAGGACAGCCAGCACATATTTTTAATAATGACACTAGGCGCGAGGCAGACGTAACCAATATTTTGACACCGCAATGGGTGAGAATATAAGCGACTTGATGCGGTTTCAATAGCGGATTGATGGGTACGAAACAGGCGCCGGCTGCGGCTGCGCCAAATAGGCTAAACACGGTTTCTGGTTGCTTTGGCAGATACACTGCAACCCTCTCTCCAGATCCAATTCCTAGATCTAATAGTGCGACGGCGGCCAATTGCACCTTGCGCTGCAACTCACTGTAGGTGAAGGTCTGATCTTTAAATAGCAGCGCAGGTGAGTCTGGCGCGACCTGCGCACTATGAAAAATAGACTCATGAATTAGGTCTGGCATTGCGTTGGAATCGATGAGGGGGAACTCTTTCGCGACGAGCCCGCATTGTATACGACTACACGGTGGATTGTGTGATGAATATGTGGCGATGACAATGGCAGTATGCCTAGTGCTGTATTCCCATTCGCTGTAATAGTTTGTAAAGCGTTGGTCGAGTAATCCCCAATACGTTAGCGGCTTCGGTAACATTTTGGTCGGCATAGCTCATGGCCCGCACTACTGAGGTGTACTCGGCTTTTTCTCGCACTATTTTAAGGCTCAGCGGCATCGCCTGTTCCTTGCCGTTGGATAATTCGAGGCCTTCACTGCTTATCTGGCTGCCGTCAGCCATAATTGCCCCACGTTTCACGCGGCTTTCTAGTTCACGCACGTTACCCGGCCAGTCATAGGCCGCCATAGCTGCGATAGCCTCTTTAGAAAATGACCTTGCAGAGCTTTTATATTCCTCACTCCATTGATTGAGAAACGATTTAGCCAAAAGAAGGGTGTCGCCATCACGGTCTTTTAAACTTGGTATATCCAGCACAATATCACTAATGCGATAGTATAAATCTTCGCGGAAAAGACCCTTTTCGATCAACGCTTTCAAATCCTGATGCGTGGCACAGATGATGCGGGTATCGACGGGAATTTCTTTACGCCCTCCAATGTGTTCTACCACTCTTTCCTGAAGAAAACGCAAGAGTTTAGCCTGCAGTTCCATGGGGAGGTCGCCAATTTCATCAAGGAATAGGGTGCCCTTATCCGCGTGCTCGATTTTGCCTGGGGTCTGTTTCACTGCTCCAGTGAAGGCGCCTTTTTCGTAGCCGAAAAGCTCACTCTCTAGCAGATTCCCTGGTATCGCGGCACAGTTAATCGCGACTAATGAATGCGCGGCTCGCGGGCTCAACTCGTGCAGCGCCCGCGCACAGAGTTCCTTGCCCGTCCCGCTTGCTCCAAGTATTAATGTGGTGATATCTGATGGGGCTATTTTTTCTATCGTGCGACAGATTTTGAGCATTTGGGGACTGGTTGTGATGATTCCCATCAAAGGCATATTCAGATTGTGATTTTGAAGTCTGCGGTTTTCACGTTCCAGTGCATTCACGTGGTAGGCGCGGTCCACTAGTAGAGCCAGTATTTGCGGGTCAGCAGGTTTCTGATGAAAATCATAAGCACCCATTGCAATTGATTTGACCGCGTTGGTGTAATTATCATCCCCGGTGAGGATGATTACTTTAGTTGCAGGCGTCAGCGACAGAATTTCGCTCAAAGTAGCGAGACCTTCAGAAACACCGCCCGGATCGGGAGGTAACCCTAGATCCAGTAAAACAACATTCGGCTCGATACGACGCACCTGATTAATGGCTGTCTTGCGATCGCCAGCAATACTCACCTCGAACTCATCAAATGCCCAGCGCAGTTGACTTTGTAGTCCCTTATCGTCTTCTACTACCAGCAGTTTTTTCTTACTGTCTTTCAATTGCAACCTACCTTACAAAAATTGTGATTCTTGCTGTGCACTCATTTGGTCGGCACAGGGTAGCAGTACGCGGAATAGAGACCCTTGTCCGGGCACACTGGTCACGTTTATTCTACCCCCTAGGCTGTAAATGAAATCGCGGCTCTCGAATGCGCCTATGCCCATGCCAGTAAGGCCCTTGGTGGAGTCAAAAGGCTTAAACAAACGATGTCGGATGAACTGTTCATCCATTCCCATACCGTTATCTTCAATTTCCACAATGGCATATCCTGGTTCTGTTAATATTCGGACGGTGACTAGCCCCGTCTCGTTGGTGGCCTCCTGCGCGTTGTGAATCAAGTGTTCAAATACTGTTCGCAACCTATCACTATCGCATGTCAGCAATAATGTGGTCTCCATTACTGCAAGTTCCGGCTTAGGCAGTCGAAGTTTACAGGCATTCACAACGTTTTCCAGTAATTCTATGAGGTTGAATTCTTGTTGCTGCGCCCGCAACGTCTCACTGCGCAATTGCGTCATTAATTTACTCATTCTCTCCACTGTATTACTAACGGTGTTAACCATGTCGTCAATAAACTCAGGGTTCTCCTTATGCTTCTTGGCATTTGCAACGATCAGGGAAAGTTGCGCAAGAATATTTTTCAGGTCGTGGATAACATACGCTGAAAGGCGGTTGAATGCTTCGAATTGACGCGACTCGACCAGTGCTTGGTCTGCCTGAAACTGCGCTAGGTGACTTGCTGCCTGCCTGCCCGCCACTTTTAAAAGGTCTCTATCCTCCCAGTTTAGGTCTCTTGCGACCTCAGGTTCGCGAAGCAAAACAATGCCCTGCAGTATATCGCCAAAGAGAAGCGGGATAATCAACCACGAGTTAGGAATAATGCCTACCATCACAGGCAATGCAAGATTTCGATATACGTCTGGATCGCTTTGCCACTCTCGGAGATCAATAATCCACTCATTAGTTTGCAGCCACTCGGGCAATTCGCCTAGATCAGTGTCTGATCGAGGAATTGGCATATCCCAATTGGCTGCAATAGCGAAACGCCCGGAATCGGTTTTGCTCCAGAGCACCCCTCCCGGGCTTTTAACCAAGTTGGCCATGGCACGGGTAATGTTCTCAGGAATATCAGTTTTGCCACTTGCGAGTATTTCAGTAAACTCCAGCCATTCAATTCGGTAATCGTATTTATAACTGAAGAAATTTTTACTCAGCCACACTCTAAAGCTGGCTCGTATGCGACCAGAAAAGAGTAATACAACCAAGGTCAATCCAGCGGCACATAAGAATGTAATTTGTAATACGCCTCCCCAAGTGCCCCCGAGGTAGCGAATGAAATAGCCAGTAAGGGCCATTGCAATGAGATAGACGCCAGAAGCCATCAATGTAAGTGCATGAAAAGCAAAATGTCTTGACGTACGAAAGGCCTGTCGATGCTCTGTAATCTTTTTGTTTGCGGCGCGGCTAATGCTGATAGCGATTAAGATGGCGGCCATTGCACTAACGAGGCCTCTAGCTTGCCATGCATTTTGATTTAGCTGCAAAAAGAGTAGCCCCTCTGCATACATGAAAAGATCGAAAGCGAACAGTATGCCTAGACCCAGGCACAACTGTTTGGTGGGCCAGAGCTCGTCATCATTGCTATTACGGTAGTATTGCTCTAGAAGCAACAAGCTCACGATAGACATTGCAAGCCATCCGCCAGCGTTTGCATACAATGCAATATTAGAAAGCACGTACGTGTTTTTGAACAAAGGACTAACACTGAGTACTAAAACAGCGATAGTGGTGAAACTCACAAAATACCAAGGGACCCATCGATTGGTTGCCAGTATGTGATGCGTGCCTTCCAGCCGCAGAGAAAGTAGTTTTAGTAAAACAAATATCCAAGCACCATTGCGAACTGCCTCAGCGGCTTGCATCAATATAAAAATGGGGCTGGTAAGAAAAGTTGACATTGCTACGACTGCTGCCCAGACAGCGGTAGAAATGCTCGCGATCAATAGGGCGTTGCCTACAGGATTCTGTCTCCGAGAGATGGCGATAAATATAGTGAGAGCAACAAAGGCACAAAAAGCGGTGCCGTAGCTGTACACGCCGATATTGCCAACTATGCTGGTTTGAGTTTCTAATTTTGGAATTAGAACTTCGAATGCCACGTAATGTCTCCCAATAGGAATATCCAACCGCGGACACTATACTTCTGTTTTGCTTGTGTAAACGCCAATGGATTTAGTGGATAGTTCTTCTAGCAGGGAAATCATGTACGTCACTGAGAATAATGACAATAAATATTTGATTGTTAAGTTGGGTTTGCTAGCATCCAAAGTGATACGTTGTGCAAAATTTGTACAAGTATTGCATAGATGCTGCAATAAATAGGCTAACAAAGGGTGAATAGCGCATGGAAGTTTCAGACACAATAGCAATTGTTGGCCTTGGCTATGTCGGGCTGCCTCTCGCAGTGGCCTTTGGTCGTTTACGTCGCACCATTGGTTTAGACTTGAATGTGGAAAAGTTAAATTTTTATCGTGCCGGCACTGACCCCAGTGGTGAAGTGGAGCCGAAGCAGTTGGCTGCAGCGACTATGCTGGAATTTTCCAGTGATGCCAGCAAGTTGTCTGATGCACAGATTATTATCGTAGTTGTGCCCACCCCCATCGACGAGGCTCGGCGGCCCGATCTTTCTCCACTAGAGAGCGCCTGTCGCTCTGTAGGCAAACATCTACGACCGGGCACTATCGTGATTTTTGAGTCGACAGTGTACCCTGGCTGTACTGAAGAAATTTGCGTACCGATATTAGAGCAAGCCTCCGGATTATCGTGGGCCGGTCGATGTTCCAGCGGCTCTGACACGGAGGACGGCTTTTATGTGGGTTACTCTCCCGAGCGTATTAACCCGGGAGATAAGGAGCATCGCTTAGAGACAATTATCAAAGTTGTTTCCGGAGATACACCGCAAACACTTGATAAGATAGCCAGACTCTACGGGGACGTTGTGACAGCAGGAACGCATCGTGCGGCTACGATTAAAGTTGCCGAGGCTGCCAAGGTTATTGAAAACACACAGCGAGATCTTAATATTGCGCTCATGAATGAGCTTGCGTTGATTTTCAACCGTTTGGACATTGATACGCTCGATGTGTTGGAGGCTGCAGGCACTAAATGGAATTTCCTGCCTTTTCGACCTGGCCTAGTCGGTGGCCACTGTATCGGGGTCGATCCCTATTATCTGACGTACAAAGCGGAGACGGTTGGTCATCACCCACAGGTTATTTTGGCTGGACGCAAGACGAACGACAATATGGGGAAGTTTGTGGCCGAGCAAACGGTGAAGCGATTGGTGCAGCATGGCCATCGTGTAAGTGGTGCTAAGATTGCTGTGCTTGGCCTAACATTTAAGGAAAACTGTCCTGATTTGCGTAACTCAAAAGTTGTGAACATTGTCGACGAGTTGCTGGAGTACTGTTGTGAGGTAAGTGTGCATGACCCTCTGGCGAGTCGCGAAGAGGCGATGTCAGAGTATGGGATATCGCTTTGCGAACGGGAAGACTTAAGGGATTGTCAGGCCGTTATTCTTGCTGTGCCGCATGCACAATATCTCAAAATGAGCGTGGAGGAGTATGCACGGATGATGGACGAGGACGCTACGTTGATAGACCTGAAATCTGTGTTAAATCGGCAAGAATTAGAAGCTGCAAAATTGAAAGTTTGGCGGTTGTGATGCCTACTTCTCGAGCGGCTGACGCGAGTTTATATCCCGACATTGAGTGACCGCTATATCGTGTATAGCGTTGGTCGATACGTATTCATTTTCTGGTGTCGCGAAGGATCATCTTAAAACTGTTTCTGATTACAATTCCTCCTTGAGAAGATGGTGATGCATGGTTACCATGGTGTTGCTAGGTGGATCAATCGCGGCAGATTTCATTCCATCTCCCCAAAAAAAGCACTCAATGGTAATAAAGTGAGCTATGAATATTCAGTCAGACGTTATCGCGATCTTGCAGTTAAATCTTGGGCTTCCGCCGGGCGAAATTTTGCCACACCCAGATACTCCCGTGTTGGGCGCGATTCCAGAAATGGACTCAATGTCTGTTGTAGGTATTTTGGCTGGTCTTGAGGAGCAGTATGGCGTTACGTTTGATGATGACGAGATTAATGCCGATATTTTCGCTACTGTGGGTAGTCTGACTACGTTTGTGGAGTCTAAACTCGGATAGTCACTAAGCGATTACGTACCGGAACGTTATGGGGTTGATTTGTGGCACTATCGTATCAGGCTTGGTGAAAAACACGTTTTCGAGGCATGCAGAGTCAGCTAACATGTTATCTCGGCTTTAGTGGCTTTGTTGCAAACGACCACACTTAATATGGACTGCTGAATATGCCTTTAGGCGTAAATATCGTGCGATGGCTAGTCATGGTGTCTCTGTTGGTTGGCACTCTAGTTCTTGCGAAGCCTGACCTAGACCGCATGCAGACTCTGGCACTGAATCGGTATGGCCAAAACGCGGCTGACCTCGTCGGGCAGTGGCGCGTCATGATTGACGATATTCAGGGTCTTCCGGACGAGCAGAAGTTGGTCAATGTAAATCACTTTTTTAATTCCAAGATTCGTTGGGTAGACGACCCTGAAGCCTGGGGCCAGAAAGACTATTGGGCGACCCCTCTGGAGACCATGGGTAATGGGGAGGTTGACTGCGAAGATTTTGCCATCGCTAAGTACGCAACCCTGATCCTGGCTGGCGTTGATGTTAATAGACTGCGCATTACTTATGTCAAGGCGCTTATGGATAGCCGCAATGGCGACGTTTATGCTGCGCACATGGTGTTGGCTTATTATTCTTCTCCGTCAGCCGACCCTATGATTCTTGATAACCTGATCCGCACAGTGCGTCCAGCTTCCAGTCGTAAAGACCTGACACCAGTCTATGGATTTAACAGCAACGGCCTCTGGGTTGGAGGAGCCGTAGCGCCAGCTACCACTGATCCTGGTGCCAAACTTTCGCGCTGGCGCGATGTGCTTCAACGCGCAGCAGCAGAAGGACTGGGCTAGGCTATGAATGCAAGGGAGTATTAATATGTCTTTATATAAGCAACTTTGGCTGGCGGTCATATTTTTATTGACCCTTGTATTTGTAGGTAGCGTTACCATGACTAGTCTGTCAGCGAAGACTTATCTCGAGCAGCAGCTAACAATGAAAAACTCCGATAATGCTGCAGCGTTGGCCCTTTCCCTAACCCAGCAAGATGCTGACAAGGTGTTGCTAGAGCTCACGCTTTCAGCTCAGTTTGATACGGGGTTTTATGAGATGATTCGGCTGACAGACCCGGAGGGAAATGTCATGATACTGCGTGAGGACACGCAGGAAATGGAATCCGCCCCTGACTGGTTTATGAGCCTTTTTCCTATTGACGTGGAACCGGGAACCGCCAGTGTTATGAAAGGTTGGCAGCAGGTAGGCGTGCTCACACTGCGCAGTCACTCTCGTTTTGCTTATGCCGAACTGTGGCGCAGCACACAGAAGATGGCGATGCTGTTCCTGTTGGTTATGATTTTGGCTGGCGCATTATGCAGCTATCTGCTTAAAATTATATTGCGACCACTCGAAAACGTGGTGAGCCAAGCTAAGGCAATCGGCGAGCGCCGTTTCATTTCAATCCCCGAACCAAAAACGCTGGAGTTTCGCCAGGTCGTTAAGTCCATGAATAACCTGTCTGAAAGAATCAGACAGATGCTGGCTCAGGAGGCTAAGCGCCTCGAAAAATCGCAGCGTGGAGCTCATGTCGACAAGGTGAGTGGACTGATGAATCGTGAGCCATTTATGAGATCACTGGATGCGGCCTTACACAGTGACGACGTTAATTCAGCCGGCAGTATTTGTCTGGTTCGACTGAGTGGGCTTATGGGGCTTAATGAAAAGTATGGGCGTAAGTTCATCGATCGTATGATCGCGGAAATAGGCACGGGCTTAAACAATATCGTCATGGATCACAGTCGTTCGGCCGCTTGTCGACTCAATGGTTCAGACTTTGCACTGTTGGTCCCGCGTGCCATGCATGCGGATCAGTCCGCGAAAGACATTCAGCAGGCTTTTAGATCTGTGCTCGAAGGCCGCAGTATCGATGATGATATTCGCTTGCCTGCTGCTGCTACGCTTTATCAGCAGGGGGATACCATTGCCGAGATTATGACTCGTCTGGACAGTGCGATGTTGATCTCTGCTGACGAAGGTGTGTCACGTGTTAATGTCGCGGCAAAAGGCGATGCACAGTTGACGCCCGTTCGGGAGCAGATGGAATATTGGCGTCACATCCTTGACCGTGCGTTTAGTGACGATCGTTTTTCGCTTGCGACTTTTCCGGCCATCGACATCGATGGCAGATTGATACATATTGAAGCGCCAGTGCGTCTCGCATGGGAAGGAGAGATTATCACAGCTGGTCAATTCCTGCCGTGGGTTAACAGGCTCGAGATGTCGCATATGTTGGATCAGCGAGTAATCCAGCTAGCATTGAAAAAGATTGAAGCAACAGGCAAGCCGGTTAGCGTCAATTTGTCAGTGGCGGCTGTAGTGGAGTCGTCCTTTTCTCTGTGGATTAGCGAGCAATTATCGATACATGCAGATGCGGCAGAAAATCTGTGGATGGAATTAGCTGAGCCAATGGCTTTCCGTCATCTCGGTGCCTTTAAACTACTGTGTAGTCGTGTCAAAGAGTATGGCGCTAAAATTGGTATTGAACATATGGGTCACCAGATGGCCGCGTTGGGAGAGTTGCATGATGTGGGCTTGGATTATCTGAAAGTAGATGCGAATTTTGTGCGCGACATCAACGAAAATACGGCAAACCAAAACCTATTAGGTAATTTGTGTACCGTAGGTCATTCTATCGGAGTGATCATCATCGCTGAAGGCGTGCGCTCTGATGAAGAGTGGCACATGCTGAAAGAGATAGGCTTCGATGGCGCCACGGGACCGGGTATTGCCTGATGGCGCCCTACAATAGGGGCACCTAGCGCATTGCGGGTATGCTAGCAATCTTGGCAACACGTTGCCACATACTGCGAAAGGCAGGCTTACCGAATTTCGATAACCTCAAAGCCCTGTTCGGCAGTTCGCCACTTCAGCTTTAAGTTATAGCTACGCTGTCCAATCGAAGCGTCGTTGATCATAATCTCATCGCCTGATGCAACAACAGCAGAAGCTGAAAGATCAACCACTTCATTGCTGTTAATGAAGTTTTTATCGTACACAACGACAGTAAACGTTGATGACTGCTCTGTTGAATTTCCGAGTGAATCATAGGCCACGGCTCTAACAGTATGCAGCCCCGGACCTAAATCGGCGTAACCGAATGCTAACGAATAGCCTGAAAGCACAGAGCCATCAATGTTCGGGAACGCGGCCTCGACATCAACCCTCAAACCGCCATATGGCGCGTTATACACGTATTTGCCGTCGATGAAGATTTCTACTCTGTCGATCCGATTGCTTGAGACCGCCCATCCACGAAGGTTGCCAATGCCACTGTGAATCTGTCCGTTAATTGGCTCACCCAGCGATAGCTGGAAGGTATCTTCGGTAATCGGTGGCGTTGTTGGGTCTGTGGATGCAGTTACTGTTATACTGCCATTCATATTGCCAGCATGGGGATCACATTGATAACTAGTTATCCCAGGTTGGTTGAATGTATAAGAAAACACATTGCCGTCATCTGACGAATAACCGCTATTAAAATTTTCTATGCCAGATATGGATCTTAGGTTGTGATTGCCTGACCCCCAGGTCCATCTCACTGTGTCGCCCACGTCTATCGTTAACCTCTGATTTGCACTGCCGCCACCGTTTGCCCAATTTAAATCGTGCGTTGTCTCGGCTGCTACAGAAAGTGGAAGGATGGTAAAAAGTAAAACTAATATTTTTTTCATAGGTTACTCACTGGCGATGCGTTAATGATAATGTTGTTGCGGATCATGATCAAATCTGCCTTAGTTAATAGGTCCACGGATTAACATAATCAGTGATGGCGCAGCGGAAAATCCGGCCCACTTACTCTGTGTTGGCATTTTGTTATCCTCGTGTTGCCAGTATAACTAAATTTTGCCGTCATGCACGCGCGTCACCAATAGGCATTGCCGTTGTTAAAATGTGAGGCACACGCTTTCTTTTGATATAAAACGGACTGTCGCTATATGAGCCTGACCGGGTATTTCAGTTTCTCGATTCATATCACGGTATATTATCTCGCTTTGCGATTAGATTACGACAACGGTTTTTATGCATCGCGCGACGATTAAAAATCTCTCTGTCCATTTTCTGAGTGAGCCTGAATGCGAAATTGTTCACGCAGCAGCTGCAACAACTTTTCTGTATCTTCTTTGCTCAGAAATTCACCTAGGCTCACTTGTTCTCCACAGTTACAGAAGCTAATCTGCAGTGCATCCCACGGATGTGGTTGGGTCATTACCTGTATCGTCGTGCTATCGCGATCAAAGCGCCATTGCTGGCGCGGATGATAATGCCCTTTTTGAATTAGCACGCTGTCAGCTTTCAATGTCACAACATGCCGATACCTCAGTTTCCAGCACACGTAGTAAAGTGCAGAACCCAGAGCGAGCATTTCCAGACCGGCAAATGGCAGGATAGGCCAAGCGCCAAGCAATGCAAAGCCCCCGGCGATCACGCCCGACAAACAGCACATGGCGAGTAATACCATCTTGTTTACCTCCCAACTGGCGGATCGGTTGGGTTCGGCGACGATAACTTCATCGCTATTATGAGAATGCTGATAGACCACGGGCTGTCCTATGAAACGCTTGGTTTATGCTGTACGGAAAATAGCAGCAGCCGCCGTTGCGCACAAGCCATCTCAGGCATCTATAATATGATCTATGTCGTTGACTTACTGATGCTGCGGCTTATGTCCACGTTAGACGATTGTTCGCAATATCAGGCTTGGCGGGTGCGAAGCGCCTGTCGCGTTCAAAGAGCACTGCAAAGATTGCATATGATTTAGCCTTACTGAACGGATAAAAAAGCTCTCCCGCTAACAGTAAAACGGCCCCGTAAGACCGCTGTGTATCTCCGTATTCGAGTGAGTTTACTCACCCGTTACGAATTTTTCTGGCAGCGACAAGCGACAGCAAGCCGGCCATGACGCCCAAGAGCCATAGTGGGCTTGCAGGTATTGGTCTCGAACAAATTGTTGGCATCGGTGCGAGACTCACCGAGCCATTGAAAAATGTGTTACCAGCAGTCCAGCCCAGAGCGCCTGTACAGTAGGTAATCGCAGACAGAAGAATGTTGTTATCAAATATGGTGTCATTGTTAAACGCTCCGTAATTGCCTCTGAAGGTAGCGCTAGTCAGATCATTTTTATTAAAAGCATTCAGCTCAATAGTCGTCACACTCGACGGGATGTCTAAATTGGTCAGTGCATTTTCTTCAAATGCTTTTTCACCGAGGGTCGTCACACTGCTTGGAATGGTGACTCTGGTAAGTGAGTTCCCCTTCAAAGCTTTTTCCTCCAGAGTCTCTACTCTGTTTCCGATGGTCACGTTTGTGAGGAGGTTGTCTTCGAATGCGCGGGCTCCGATGCTTGTAACGCTGTAGGTTATTCCGCCATCACTGACAGTATCGGGAATGTTAATTACCGTATCGGAGTTGCCCGATGCCCGGCCGGTCACCTCCACTGTGTTATTTCCACTAGTGGTATAGAATAGGCCATCCGCGACAAACCCGAGCCCCACTACTGACGCAGTTAGCCTGCCCCCTGTTGCGATTGCTCGGGACTGCCCCGTGCAGTCAGGCGTGACACTGATACTTATACATTCAAGCCCAAAGGCGTCGTCACCCCCAACGTTGACGGCGACAAAGGTGCGTTCTAAATCTGAATCAGATAACGGGGTATTCCATAGGAACTCGAAAATTGGTCCCCCTTGCGAAGCGGATGACACAACGGAAAGTTGAGTAGAGCTTGCAACACTGCCTGAGAATACTGCGTCATACTGATTAAGCAGACCGGTGGATGTGCTGGTGGATATGTCAATATCACTATATGTTTCCGTGGCTGTATCAAAAGTAAACGAGCCTGATGCTGTTCCCCCAACCAGCCCCGCATCATCCTGAAAAAGCGCATTGTCAAACGTCCAGACTAAGCTAGCTGCCGTCGCGGTCACGGCAAACAGCAGGACGACTGAGCCTATGAATAGGTTAGTCAGGGTTCTCATCGTTGCGAATGAGCTGAATATACGGCGCCTTGAAACTGCTTTTGGGGTCATTGGAAGAACCATTCGTAATTTATTGTTCGTGGACTCTACCATAAACAAGGTCGATAGGTAGCGCAGGGGCTGCGAGCCTTGGGTGGTGAGAAAAGTCTTAGTTGTATCTGAGACCCTCTAAAAATGAGGGGTCTTCTGCTACAGAAGCACAGGTTGTCTTCAAACCTTCGTCCAAACTGCTTGCAGGCGTGCCTTCATCAGAGCCTTTGTCTAGCAGGCAAGCATTATAAATTCTGTCAAACTTGTCCTGCTTCCTCTGCCTTACCCTGGCTACTCTTTCAATTTCGGCTACTGTTCCGAGGAACTTTCCGTCCTGCCAAATACCTTCGCGCATCGTGCGATCTGTGGAGGTGTAGGTGCCTTGTCCATTCCTTTGGCTATCCTTCCACTGGCCAACGTATTTGCCGCCGTCCGCGTAGGTATAGGTGCCTTGTCCATTGAATTGATTATCCTTGAACTCACCGATGTACGTCATTTCATTTGGGCCTGTCCAGGTGCCAACGCAGTTATCCTTAATGCCTGCGGTGGGGCAATCTGGCAAGTCAGACGCACCGGCGGCACTAGCGCCTCCAGCGAATACAGCAAGCAGCAAAGCGATCTTCATAGATGCATTCCTCATTAAATTATCATAGCCTATTTGCTGTAATTCAACTAGATGGCTAAGTTGGCTATGCCGCCTCATAGCGTTTGTCACGGTGGGTCTTTAGACACTTACAGTGTAGATGTGGGCAACAGCATCACGCCTGAGTTTGAAACCTCCATTGGTGACTACGATTAAAAAGGTGACCTTGGCAAAATTGACGGCCCTAGCGTGCAAGGGCGTATTGTCTACAACATGGGTATAGGCTTCAGTATCCCACCAATCTGCCTTACGACGATGCCTTTGACGAACGTGTATCGCGTGCCGATAGGTTGCGGGGCTGCGGGGTTGGGTGCCTGACAGCAAAACGACCCCTGAAGGGGTCGCTATTGCATTGCGACGCATCATACAGCGCCTTGAGCACAAATGGTGGTCCTTAAATTGGCATGGGTCACAGACAGATCGGATTAAAACGTGCCGGATTCCCTTATTTCATAAACGCAATCAACATAATGGATGAAGCCCGGCCACTATAAGAGAACCTGATAGTGGTTACCTAAGTACAGGCAATACAGATCGAAGAAGCGGTGATCGCTTTCGCTTAGGAAGGGCCGTAAGCTCGTGATACAGTTTTGTAGCTGACGGCTCAAAAGCGGATGCTAGCGACGCACCATTTTCGGGCCGTCTTTGGCCCCTATGTACTGATATCTGCGCCATCATGAAGGATAGGATGTTGATTTATATGGAATTCCGATTCTACCCCATTCTGCATATACGGATACGGTGTTATATAGATCGTTCCCTGTATGCAGCTGTCACAGCGCAAACGAGATCTGTTTTCGACTCGAAGAGGATATTGATGGAATTGGAATGCAAACCGTTGGTTCGACTGTAAAATGACACGATTGCATGCGCTGAAATCCGTATTACTTTTGTTTGTCTTGTCCACGATGTTGCATGGATGTTCAGATAATAGTGATGAAGTTTCGAACGTTTCGCTGTATCAACAACCCTCGCCTAACGCTGCATTTATTTCAGGATGTGATCCGATTATTTCCGATGCCGGGCCGAGCGTGTTGGCGGAATCCTTTCGCGGGAGTTTTGGGAGCCTGAATTCCGAAGGCTCCTGTCAATTCGAGTGGCCCGAACCGTATCTTGCCACCTGCACTGAACCGCTGGCCCAAGGAGCACCTGACTTAAGAGGGTTATGGGCGGACCCGGAAACAGGATATACCGAACGCATCGAGCAGTGTGGCAATCTAGTAGTTATCGTGGGACCGAGATTTACTCATGGCGGCTACGCGACCGGCGATCAGGCAGACGGTGTGAATGACTATGTGGCTACTGGCACATGTGATCGCCCAATATCGGTTGCTCTAAGCTATGAGCACAATTCACTTTTGTTTCAGGTAGCTGGCAATACTCTAGTAACGCGCAGTTTGGAAGTCACACAGCAGGGCGAAGATGAGCTTGTATGGCGCTATGGGCCGAGCCTACCTGAAACCGCCCGAATGCGTCGGTATTGTAATCTCTCAGTGGCTCCTTAAGCGTTCGCTCTTGGCACAAAGCGGGCAAAGAGGTCAGTGTGATGCACAATAACAAGTCAAGGTAGCTAGGGCGCTTTGCGTCGGGAGCGCTTAACAGCGGCCCTCGCTTGAAGCGTGATGCATCTTGAGCATAAATAATGAATAAATACATACATACTGTATTGTCGTCACAGGGCTTC
>PKDD01000096.1 GCA_002862465.1 Haliea sp. | reverse complement strand
AAAACCGACAACGTCCGGTATCAACATTGAAATTGGCTGCCCCAGCATAGCTGCTTCAGCTTCTATTCCGCCGACGCCCCAGCCGAGAACACCCAAGCCATTAATCATAGTGGTGTGACTGTCGGTGCCAACTAGTGTGTCGGGATAGGCGAGGAGTGTGCTATCGTCGGCATCTTGCCGCACCACCTGGGCAAGATATTCTAGATTGACCTGGTGACAAATGCCGGTGCCCGGCGGCACTACTCTGAAATTATCAAATGCTCCCTGACCCCATTTCAAAAATTCATAGCGTTCATGGTTGCGCTGCATTTCCATGATTACGTTTTGTTCAAAAGCAGTGTCGCTGCCGAACTTGTCAATGCTCACGGAGTGGTCGATGACGAGGTCGACTGGCGATAGTGGATTGATTTTCGTCGGACCGATACCCCTTTTGACCAGGGCATCACGCATTGCGGCCAGATCGACCACTGCTGGCACTCCAGTAAAATCCTGCATTAATACGCGCGCCGGGTGATAGGCGATTTCCTGGTCAGAACCATTGCCTGCACTGCTTGCCAAAGTATCGATATCTTCGCTGGTGCAGCTTATATCATCCTCGTGGCGCAACAAATTTTCGAGAAGAATTTTGCTGCATATTGGGAGGCGAGAGACGGTATCGTGTGTCGCTAGCGCACCACCACTTACAGCGAAATAGCGGTAAATTTTGCCGTTAACATCCAGCGTCGAAAGCGTGCTGAAAGAGTTTAAAGATACTGTCACGGTGAGATACCTTTTTTAGATATTATAGTGGTAAGTATAGAGGATAATCGCGGTGGATGCTGCTCCAGCTGTCGGTATAGATTTCACTAGTGTTAGCGTCAGCATATTTTTTCTACACGTAAATCTTATATTTCGAATAGATTGATCCCGTCTTTGACATGGATCTTTCCAGTTTGCCCAATCGGGCTTTGCGCTAACAGCTGGTTCAGAGTGTCAATGTCGCTGCTGGTGTTGGCAATAATCCGCTCGCCTGCTGGATTCCGTCCGATAACAATTCCTCGTTTCGGACCTTCTCGGTCAAAGCTAACAGTATAAGTCTCTATGGTTGCAAGACCCGCAGGATCTGAGGCCACTGGCAGTCGTGGAGCGACATCGATATGTTGCTGCAGCGACCGGCGGTCCATGTCTTGCCAATCATCAGTGGGAGGCTCTGTCGAATAGATGCCTAACGAGTGCTTCGTCAGGTACAGACCATTGGCCGTGACCAATCCATGGCCCCCACCTGTTTTGCGTAAAGCGGTGATCATTTGTGCAATCGCGTGCAGAGAGTAGTTATTGCCCGGTCCGCCGAAGAAGGGCAGACCGCCAGTGACAGTGATCCCGCGGCTGTCGAGTGGCGACAGCCCAATTTCGTTGCAGGCAATCTCTACTGCGCTGGGAAAACAACTGTAGATATCGAAGTGTGAAATTTCATCTAAAGCAATGCCAGAGCGCGCAGAGACTGACTCCCATGCCGTCTTGATAGCGGGCGAGGTATGCAGGCTAGGGCGTTCGCTAACATGCCAAATATCGTTAACGTCAGCGCCGCCACGGAAGTATATCCAGGTGCTCTGATCGATGCCTAGCTGACGGGCTTTGCCCGCCGTTGTCATAATGACCGCGGCGGCCATGTCGACTTCCAGAATCGGATTCATAGCGCGAGTGTAGGGGTACCCGATAAAACGATTCCGTTGCGCTACGGTGCCAACCTCTTCTGCGCTCTGAAATTGCTGTTTCCACGCATGGGGATTGCTCGCAGCCACCAAGCTCATGCTGCTGCAAATCTCTGCGATGCGAGCCGTGTGATGCTCTTGGGTGTTGCCAAGGTGATGTCTCAGGCTATTCTCGAATAGCGGATATGTATTGATCGGCTCGTAAAGCCCATGTGTCATCTCTACGGCGTTATGTCCCTCTCGTTCGTGTCCCACCGTTACCGGTTGCGCCTCTGCCTCCCCGCTCCAAGCAGAAATATCCTCCCCAGAGCGCAGCGCTGAAAATAGGGTTGCAAGCAGTTCTGCGCCTGCGAGCAAGACAACGTTGTGATCGCCGTGCGCCAGTTTTTCAGCAAAATGATTGACCAGATACTGTGGAGTATTGCCGCCGATCGTACCCTGAAAAATTGTCGCATCATTAATGCCGAGGCGACGGCTTAAGTGTCTGCCGGGATTGCGAGGGAACAGTGCACCGGTGCCTGGCGTAGTGTCGGCAATAAATCTAATCATGGCAACGGTATCGATGGCAGACGTTAAGCCATCTTGTCCCGTGTCAGCGATAGCAACCTCTGCGGCTGAGCAGAGCGCGTCTAGGGGCGTTCTCGCCACATCGGTTGACCGCCAAGTTTGTTGCCCAACGCCTATAATGACTGGAGTGTTATCTGAAATATTCATAAGCTTCATTGACCTGATGGGCAGCAATTATGCCACTAAAAGTGCCGTTGGCAAATCCGTACGATTTTTGCAGGGGGATTCAAGACTAAGCGCGCGGTGGCATAGATATCTGCGGCGGCTGTGTTCATGTTCTGGATGACGATGGCATGTATTCTTGAAAAGCTCTACCGGTGTTTACGTTTCTGGTGGCATGCGCCTGTGAACGCTATGCTTATAAATACAGTCTAGGCTGAGCGCACTTTTTATTTAGACGGCATGTATGCGTTGATTTTTTGTGAAAAAGCGCTATGTTGTCTTGCCTATATAGCGGTAAAGAGAGCACACCTATGCAGTCTCAGTTTGAGGGTAACGCACATCGCGTGGTGTTGCTGATTTTTCTTGCACTCGCATTGTATGGCTGCTACTGGATGATCAAACCTTTCCTGCAGCCGATTATTATGGCGATATTGATCGGCTTATTGGCATATCCAGCTCATGAGCGATTAGTTTCTGTATTGCGAGGGCGCGAAAATCTCGCCTCCCTTATCAGTTGTCTAGCGTTGTTATTAATCATTCTATTGCCTACATTGGTGTTATTGATTGCTGTCCTTAAGCAGGGCATTAGCTATTCTGTCACCGTTCGGGAATGGGCGACCTCAGATAATATACACCAGATGATGTCGCATCCTTGGCTGCATAACGCCCAGTTGCGGGTGACGCAGATTTTGCCAGATGGCGCATTAGACCCCGACAACATTCGCGCCAAAGCACTAGCTACTGCAGGAGCAATAGGGACCCATTTTGCCGGAATATCGACATCGATATTGGGTAGTATGACCCGATTCCTAATAAATTTTGTGCTATTGCTGTTCGTATTATTTTTTGTGCTGCGCGACCATCAAAAATTGATCGCCTTTATATATCGCGCTTTGCCGTTGTCACGCAGTGCAGAAGAAACACTGTTTAACGAAGTTCAAGCGGTGAGCAAATCTGCTTTAATGGGCTCTTTCTTAACCGCCGTTGCGCAGGGTGTTGTTGGAGGGTTTGGTTTATGGCTCGCCGGATTTCCGGGCCTTTTCTGGGGTGCTGTAATGGCTTTTACCTCGCTAATACCTCTGGTGGGGACAGCATTGATTTGGGTTCCAGCTGCGCTGTATTTAGTGTTTACAGGAGAATTGGGTTGGGCAGGATTTTTAGTCGTGTGGGGCGTTGTGGTGACAGGGTCAATAGACAATTTTTTACGTCCATTGTTGATGCAGGGTGCCAGCATGAGTACTGTGGTGGTGTTTTTCTCCATTATTGGAGGTCTTCAGGTGTTCGGATTGATTGGCCTTATTTATGGACCCCTAGTGTTTTCGCTTGCATTGGTGTTATTCAAACTTTACGAGAATGCGTTTTCCGACTTCCTCGATTCACAGGACAATAGCTAGCGCTAGACTGTGTAGAGCTCTCTCAGTAGTGGCTTGTCAACTTTTCCAGATGCGTTCAGAGGCAGACCGTCGACGCGTATCCATCGTTTCGGAATTTTGTAGCTGGCTAGGTTTGCACGGCAGTGCGCATGAAGCTCTGAGTCGCTTATAGCGCTCCTGAGTCGGACCACGGCTAAGGGACTTTCGCCCCACTTAGGGTGCGGCAAGCCGATGATCGCGCAATCGCTTACTGACGAATGTTGGCGTAATACTTCCTCTATTTCTCGTGAGGCAATATTTTCTCCGCCGCTGATAATCATGTCTTTCTTGCGGTCCACGATGTATAGATAGCCGTTGTCGTCAAAGCGACCGATGTCGCCGGTGCGTAACCAGCCGTCGGTTATTGCAAGTGTGGTGGCCGCATCGTCATCCCAGTATCCCGTCATACACTGTGGGGCCCTGACTAAAATTTCTCCGGCTTCACCTGAGGCACATTCGCGACCCTGTTCGTCGAGCAATTTGAGTTGTGCTGTAGGAAGAGGTCGGCCCACAGACTGAAGTAACTCCGGCCGGTCTGCGGCGGCTCGTTGATGATCCTCTACCGTGAGGAACGAGACACTCCCGGCCAATTCTGTCATGCCGTAACTCTGGCACAGACCTACATCGGTGCCCGCTAGCAGTCTCTGCAACAGTGTTTGTGGCATAGCAGATGCGCCATAGCCAATAGTGCGCACTGAGTTAAGATGCATGGGGGTGAAAGCTGGGTGATCCAACAATAAGGCGATCATAGTCGGCGCGAGGGACATTGTCGTTACTTGCAGTTCAATGCAGGCTTTGAGGGTGTCAGCGGCATCAAACGATCGCGCCAGTACGACCGCAGCACCGTATAAATGTTGCAGCAGTACATTGTGAGCAGATACATGAAATAATGGGAATGGATAGTAGTATTTATCGGATGGTTGTACCGGTCGGGATAGTGCCGCCGAGCGTAATGCGGCCATAAAGGCGCGGTGGCTTAACATTGCTCCTTTGGGTCGGCCGGTGGAACCCGAAGTGAATAGTATCCATGCTGGATCCTCAGGGCTAGTCGCGGGCAGCTGTTTACGAGTGATAGATTCTCGCCAGTTGATATAGTCCTCGTCTAGGTAAACAATCTCAGTAGTCGGTGGGAAGTCGGCATGTGCTAGCAAAGGTTCAAGTAATTCTCGGTCTCCGAAGAGTGCAGTGGCGCGGGCCGATTTCAGTTGATAGGTCAATTCTGCGGGCGCAAGTCTGGCGTTCAGAGGCACGAGTATTCTGCCCGCGGCAGTGACGCCATAAATTAGCTCTACAAACTGTGGGCAGTTCCATGATAAAACGGCGATGCGATCGCCTACATCGCCACTGGCGGCTAAGCGTCTTGCCGTAGACATGGCGTTGCGGTATAGACTGGCATAGTCGATCGCGCTCCCTTGCCACCATAACGCGATACTGTCAGGTTGCTCGTCGGCGTGTCGTTCAATTAAATGATGGAGTAGGGTGCAAGTCGGGTCACCAGATAGCATATTGACCTCGCTGATGCAGGCCTTCCATGCACATGATGGGCAGCGCATGGATTACTACTTGTCGATTAGGCATTGACGACAACCCTCGGTGTGCGCTGCGGCATGCGCGTTGTGAGTTCGTAACCGATAGTGTTGGTCCAGCGAGCGACTTCTGCCAGAGGCAGGTCTGGGCCCCACAGCACGACTTCGGTGCCAAGCTGGACATGTTCGACATCTGTGACATCGACAGTAATCATGTCCATAGAGACGCGACCGGCAAGTGTGGCGCGTTGTCCGTTGACAAGTATCGGTGTCCCATTGAGCGCTTCGCGGGGATAGCCATCGCCATAGCCGATAGTCACTGTGGCAATGACAGAGGGGCGCTGTGCAACCCAAGTGCCGCCGTATCCGACAGATTCACCCGCAGCAACGTCATGCAGGGCGATCACTGCGGAAGTCAGTGTCATGACCGGTTTCAGTGTTTGAGCATTGGGATGGCCCTGTGCCATGGGACAATTCCCATACAGCATGTAACCCGGTCGCACCCATTCATAATGTGTAGTTGGCCAAGCAAGTAATGCCGCAGAATTAGCCGCGCTGCGTGCTACGTCAAAATTCAAGCTATCGAAGGCATCGATCTGTCGCTGCGTTTGTAGATTTTGTAAATCATCTGCCGAGGCGAAGTGCGTATAGGCGACTGTGCCGTTAGCAGCATTGGGTGTGGCCACTAGTCGTTGATGATAGTGCAAGGCTTTATCTGGTGTGACGCCAAGACGATTCATGCCCGTGTCGATCTTAAGCCAGCAGGTCACGGGCGCAGACAATGCAGCCCCTTCTAGCCACTGCAGTTGTCGCTCGTTGTGGATGCTTAGCCAGACGTTAAGTTGGCTCGCAATGCCTAATTCGGATTCATCGAACAGACCCTCCAAAAGAAGAATGGGACATGTAACGCCGGAATCACGAAGCGCAGCGGCCTCCTCGATACTGGCAACAGCCAAAGCATCCACGCTGGATTGGAGTGCGCCGGCAATTATTGCGGCGCCGTGGCCATAGGCATTGGCTTTGACAACCGCCATCACTTTGGATCGTGGTGCCAACTTGCGCGCCAGGCAGACATTATGTCGTAACGCGCTAAGGTTCAGTTTTGCTTGATTGGGCCGGGCCATCAGTGGTCAAACTTGTGAGTGGCATAGAGTGTTTGCGCCGCTAGCCATACATCCCCAATGTGGCCATCGGCGACGGGCTTTTCATCTACGGCTATTACTGGAACAATATCTCGAGTAGAATTGGAAAGCCATACCTCATCTGCGTCTTTTAATTCAGCGAGTGTTACTATGCGCTCTTCGACCGCTATATTGCCATCGCGACGCAAAATCTCAAGTAGGGTCTTCCGCGTAACACCCGCTAACTTCTGATTGTCTAGTAGCGGCGTGGCAACTACGCCATTTTTGATTACATACACGTTGCTTTTAGAAGCTTCTGTAATTTCATGTACATCGTTATACAAAATCGTTTCGTTGTGTCCGCCGGGCTGGCTTTGCTGATAATGCATAACATTGCCCAACAGTGACGTAGATTTAATATGGCAACGTTGCCAGCGCAGGTCCTCAGCAGTTACAACAGATAAGGGTGTTGCAGAAGTTTTGTCTGCTTTCGGTGCTGGCGGGATTTCGTAGGTGAAAACAAAAACAGTCGGTTCCACTTTATCAGGATAGGCGTGGTCTCGCTTCGTGTCAGCGCCGCGGCTGATTTGAAAATAGAGTCCTAGGTTGCCACTGCCATTGCGCGCAATTAGTTGTAACGCAATTTCTTGCCAATGGTCATAATCTATTTGTAGTTCGATTTCTATTTCGTCTAATCCGTTTTGCATACGTTTAAGGTGCGGCGCTAGAGCGACAAGCTTGCCGTTGTAGGAGGGTATTACCTCATAAATACCGTCACCGAATAGGAAGCCGCGATCCATCGGCGAGATGCGGGCCTCATTCATCGGTATATAATTGCCGTTTAGATAAACAATACTCATTTATGTACCCTTTTTTGAATGCAGTCGCGCTGTGTTATGCGTGGGGAAAAATGTGTGAGCACGCGCAATTGCTCAATAATCTTTATTCCCTCAAAGGGCGATAGCCCGTCTTCGGTGAGCGTATTTTTTCCGGTTACGCCATCAACGCTGCCGCGGGCAGACAGATAGTTAAACAGTTCTCCCGGCGAGATGCGCGCCAATAAGTCCTGTTGCGACCATAAGCCCAAAAAAGCGATGAGGCCATAAGCCCCCCAGTTGGAGACATCAGCTACTAACAGTTCATTGCAGCAGGTAACCGAGGCCTTGATGTTAATGTGCGCCAGCGTTTTGGCTATATTGCCCATGCCGATTTCATTGCCACCGTCGCCAATTGCAATAGTAGGACAATTAGCTTGACTGATGAAGGGGTCAAAATAGACGCAATCTGCGGTAATGTCTTCCCCTCGCATATTATAGTAACAGCCATCTGCGGCAATCCCTGGACGCTCTATCGCGACAATAGCTTGAGGTCGCAAGGTCGATAATTGCTTTGTCGCTTCTATGAATGCCGTCTCTCGGCTACGTGCGGTCAATTCTATTACGCGATAACGTGCAACAAGTGCCTGAGCCAGTAGTGATCCACATGCGATATAGGGCCTTGCGCCCAGCGACTCTAGAGTTTGGTAAAGTGCTATGGCGCCGACCGGTCCATCGGTTTCAAAGGTGCCAGACACCGGAAATCCAGTGGCAATAATAACTGTGCCGGTCGCGTCTCGCAGATGTTTGGCTGCCCGCAAATAATAGCCGGGCGGCAGCGCTGCTTGCGCGGCAGCCATGTGACGCGGATTACTAGACACCAATAACTGCTCAATGGATTCGCTGAGTTGCTGATCCTGCACTAGTAACGCTCCTGCAGAATTTTATGCAGGGTGAAACGCTCAGATAACTCAAGCACCTTGCGTGCGGTATGGTGCGTTATGGGTGCAAAGTGAACGCTGCTACCCGGAACCAATTGGGTCATGCGTGCAACATCCAGCGACAAGGCCGCGCCAATTTTCGGGTAGCCCCCGATGGTCTGACGATCATTGAGCAATATAATCGGTTGTCCATCCGGCGGCAGTTGAATTGCACCAAAGCAGATGCCTTCAGATAATATTCCCTCGATATTACATGATATGGCAGGGCCCTCTAGTCGATAGCCCATACGATCGCAGTGCTCGGATATGGTGTAGGTGCTACCAAAAAATCGGCGCTGTTCCACTCTGTCGAAATGACGCTGCTGGTACCCAGGGATAACGCGCACAGTCAACATCTTTTGATAGCGAGGCCTGTCCCTGTCCGCTAAATAATACTGTTTGCGCGCGCGTGTGACCGGGCAGGGCAGTTCATCGCCGGTCTGTAAACTGCGCCCTCGTAAGCCTCCGATATTTTCCCTTACCACTGTTGCTGTACTGCCAAAACGTGCTTCTATGCTAAAGCCATCAGCCACGCCTAAATAACTACGACATCCCGCTTTCGCAAATCCAACCCGTATTGTGTCTCCGGCGCAGATGCGCTGAACCTCCCACAAAGGCTTTTCTCGGCCGTTAATGCTCAGCGGCATCGGCGCACCGGTAAGGCAAATATAGGTGTCGACAAGAGTCTCCAACTGCAGGCCACCAACACTGATTTCGATGGCGGTGCAGTTGAGCGAGTTTTGCAGTAGATGATTGCAATAGCGGAATGCCTCACGATCCATTGGTCCGCCATTGCTCAGGCCTAGGCGGTGCTGGCCTTGCCGTCCACTATCCTGCAGCAGACTGAGCATGCCCGGTTCAAGTACACGCATACTCACGCGAGATCGCCTCCCAATGTCAGAAAATGCTCGCGGCTGATCGCTTCAAAGCGAACTGTGTCACCGATCGATACCGGCATGCAGGGCTGGATATCGGGATCAAACATGGGTGTTGGGCAGCGACCGATCAGGTTCCACCCACCGGGCGATGCGGCAGGATAAACGGCAGTTTGTCGATCGGCGATGGCAACTGAGCCGCGGGGAACACTAGCCCTAGGCGTCATCAGACGAGGTGCCGCAATGCGCTCATCCACTTCTCCCAAGTAGGCGAAGCCGGGCGCGAAACCGATCGCATAGACCTTGTATTCAGCATCTGTATGGAGGTCGATCACTTTATTGATCGATAAGTCGGCGCGCTCCGCCAAAGACTCGAGATCTATGCCTGCTTCGGTGCCATAGTATACCGGCAGCACGACAGTACGATGCTCTTGCCCGCTGGGCGTGGGTGCATGAGCTAGCACATTGCGTAAGCGGCTTGCGATCTTTATGTAATCGCTGTGCAGGGGATTATAGAGCACTAAGACGGAGGCGTAGGAGGGCACCAAATCGATAATGTCCTCGCGCATCGCATGTTCGATAGCGTTGGTCGCCGCCTGAACGCGAATGGAGGTCTGAGCATCTATGGCGTCTCCAAAATAAATCATTAGGGCACCCTCGCCGACTATACGCAGTTTCACGGTGATTCAGTCGCCATCTAACAAAGCACGAATCGCTGCGATGGAGTGTATGCCTTCGGGGTTGTCCCCGTGCACGCAAACGGTGTCAACTTGTAGCCCAATGCGGTCGCCACTCAAGCTCGTTACGCTACTGTCACACCGTAATTGCTGCACCTGCGCTAGCATATGATCGCGGCTGTGTATGGCGCCTGGCTGGCTTCTGGGTACAAGACTGCCATCGTCGGCATAGCAGCGGTCTGCGAATGCTTCAAACAATAACTTTACACCGGCTAATTTCCCTTCCTCTCTGTGCTTATCGGCACGCTGCGTAGACTGGAGCATCAATGTCAGTGGGCGATAGTAGCTGGCCATCGCATCAAAAATAGCGGCGCGTACGTCCTCCTGCGCCATCATATCGTGGTAGAGGGCACCGTGCGGTTTGACATAGGCAAGGGCTAACCCCTGACTCTGGGCCATGCCTTCCAATGCTGACACCTGATAGTGCAGGCAGGCAATGATTTCATCACGGCTCAGTGTCATGCTGCGACGACCAAAACCGGTAATATCGGGGTAGGCGGGATGAGCGCCGATTGCAACGTTGTGCTTTGCAGCCATTGTCAGTGTATTACGCATAGTCACTGGGTCGCCTGCGTGGAATCCGCAAGCGATACTCGCTTGGTCGATATAGGGCATAACTGCAGCATCATGCCCCATATGCCAACTGCCATAACTTTCGCCTAGATCACAGTTGAGTTGCATTGATTTCCTCTATTGTTATAGCACTGCTAGTTGGCTGTTGCGCACGTCAGTGATTAGCATGCACCCGGGGCTGTGGGTGATGGCAAAGGGCAGCCTGGCCGAAGCCAAAGCTACTTGTGGCGTAACGCCACAGGCCCAGAACAAGGGAATTTCGGTATCATGTATCTGCACGGCATCACCAAAATCAGGCCGCTCCAGATCCCCAATGCCTATTAAGCTCGGATTGCCCAAGTGAATTGGCGCGCCATGCACTGCCGGAAACCGTGTACAGATTTGAATAGCGCGAATGGCATCGCTGGCGGTGAACGGTCGCATGCTGACCACCATTTTACTGGAGAAAGGTCCGGCATTAGTGCAGTCAATATTGGTTTGATACATGGGCACGTTCAGCCCTTGGCTCACATTACGTACCTCCAATCCACTCGCTACTAACGCCTCTTCAAAAGAAAATGAACAACCCAGCGCAAAACTTACGAGATCATTGCGCCACAGTGCCGTGATATCCGTGACCTCTTCTGTCATTTTGCCCTGACGGAACACGCAGTAGCGGGGCACATCGGTGCGGATATCGATATTTCCCAGTCCAGGCAACGCGGTAGCGCCTGCATCTCCTACTGCAATGATTGGGCAAGGCTTTGGATTTGCTTGGCAAAAACGTAAAAAATCGCTGGCATTTCCTGCGGGGAGAATCACCACGTTGCATTGCACGAAGCCCACTGCCATGCCCGAGGTGTTCTCTGTGTAGGCTCCCGAACGTATCGCTTGGCGCAGTTCATCTGGCGTTAATGTGCTGGGCATTGTTGTTCCTTTGTTCATTCGATACTGCCTGCGGTGTCGAGAATATCAAATTTATCGACGTTGACGCAGATTGCTGCGAATAGATGTTACCAAACGGTGTTTGGCATTGGTGCACAAATCTGGATAATAGCGCCTTAATTAGCAATCTGGTAGCAATCGTGCTCAATACACTCCTCGACGTTCTAACGCCCCAGCCTATGGGTGAAAATAAATTTAGTGCTGGCAATATGCATCCCGCTGCTTTCAGAGTTTATGGTGGTCAGGTGCTAGCGCAATGCGTCAGTGCTGCGGTGGAAACCGTGGCTACTGACCGTATTGTGCATTCACAGCATGCTTATTTTTTGCGTCCAGGCGATCCAACTAAACCCATTATATTGGAAGTAGAGGTTGCCCGAGACGGTCTGAGCTTCAGTTCCCGCCGTGTGGTCGCGCTGCAGGGAGGAAAGCCTATTTTGGTCAGTTCGTTGTCATTCCAAATGCCGTCCACCGGTGATGACTATCAGCCTGATATGCCGCAGGTGCCGCCTCCAGAGGTCTTGCCTAGTGAGCGTCAGTTGAGCTTGGAGCGCGAAAATCTGGACGAAAGCTTTATGATTACTACCGGAGAAGACTTGGATATCCGTCTTGTAGAGCCAGTAGACTGGGATAATCCGGTGGCACGGGAACCAGTTTTGCAGGCATGGATGAAGACTACTGGGCCGATGCCAGATCAACTTGGTTTGCATCAGGCGGTCCTCGCGTATTTTTCTGACGCGGTTCTTCTTGACGCTTGCTTGGTAGCACATGGACGGCATTTTGCACATGTTGGCTTTCAGGTCGCGAGTCTAGACCACGTACTCTGGTTTCATGAGGATTTCCGTGCCGATGAATGGTTATTACATACCGTCAAAGCCGAGCGCATCGGTGGCGGCCGGGGTCTAGCCAGCGGTAATTTTTACACCCGGGAAGGACGGCTCGTCGCCACTACGATGCAGCAGGGCGTCATGCGGTTTCGTTAGGCCGCTGTCACTTTGCAGTGGAAACTTCTATAGTATTGCATGAACACGCCAAATGAGTGAGGAATAACCAATGCCGCATCCCAGTATTACCGCAAAAACTTATCCCCATAAACCGGCCATCATTATGGGTTCGACTGGCGAGATTGTAACCTATCGCGAGCTCGATGAGCGTTCTAATCAGGCAGCGCAATTGTTCCGATCACTAGGTCTAAAGTCGGGTGATCATATTGGCATGATGCTGGAAAACAACCGGCAGTTCTTGGAAATCGTCTGGGCGGCCCAGCGTAGTGGATTGATCTTTACACCAGTCAGTACTCATTTAAAGAAAACTGAAACAGCCTATATTTTGCAAAATTGCGGGGCTAAATTGTTTATAGGTTCACTTGCGCTGTCGGACGTGGCAGAGCAGTTGCTGGCAGAGTCTACGGGTGTCGATCACTATTATATGGTCGGTGGCATCAAGCCTGGCTTCGAGTCCTGGGAAGAGGCGACGGATGCGCAGACGGATGTCCCTATAGAAGATGAGAGTAACGGTGTACCCATGCTTTACTCGTCCGGAACCACAGGGCAGCCGAAGGGTGTTTTTGTTAGTGATTATGCGAAGGATGTCAATACGCCACCGTGGGCGGCTCCGACCCTAGGCGTATTATTTGGCTTTGGTGAGGAGACTGTCTACCTGTCGCCAGCTCCGCTTTATCATGCAGCACCGCTGCACTACAACATGATGACGACCTATAACGGCGGTACGTCGGTCATCATGGAAAAGTTTGATCCCGAGTTGTCGCTGAAGTTGATCGAAGAGCATCGCGTCACCCACAGCCAATGGGTTCCCATTATGTTCAACCGCTTGCTTAAACTCCCGGAAGAGGTGCGACAGAGTTATGACGTGAGTTCTATGCAAATTGCGATTCATGCTGCTGCGCCATGTCCTATCGAAGTGAAGGAGAAGATGATCGAATGGTGGGGTGAGATTATTATGGAATACTACGCTGCCAGCGAAGGCATCGGCTTTACGTTAATCGATTCTGCCAATTGGCTCACCCATAGGGGTTCGGTCGGTGTGACGCTAGTGGGCGAGTTACATATTGTCGATGATGAAGGCGTCGAACTGCCGCAGGGGGAAATAGGGACAGTCTATTTCGGCGGTCAACAAAGAAGCTTCCATTACCATAACGAGCCCAAAAAAACCGAGGAGGCTTACAATGACAAAGGCTGGGCAACAACAGGCGATGTTGGCTATGTTGACGCAGAGGGGTATCTATATCTTACCGACCGCAAGAACTTTACTATCATCAGCGGCGGTGTAAATATCTATCCGCAGGAAGTTGAAAATATTTTAGCTGTCCATGAAAAGGTGGCTGACGTGGCCGTGTTTGGTATTCCCAATGAAGAGTTTGGGGAAGAGGTCAAAGCTGTCATCGAGCCGATGAATTGGGCAGACGCTACGGATGAGACTGCCATAGAGATTATAGAATGGCTGCGCGAACGTATCTCCAGCATCAAGATGCCGCGCTCCGTGGACTTTCATCCGAAGCTACCGCGAATGGATAACGGTAAACTGTATAAACGTCATCTGGTGGAAGAGTATCGCGTTAAGGTGCTTGCCGACAAAGGCACGAAGCCCGCTGAATCGAATTTTCCCGAGGCCTAGCTGGGCACATTGAACGAGTCAAAAGGGTTGATCCTAACATTAAAAATATTAGAAAAACCTCTGGAACCAGAGTTGAGCAAGAGCAGTGCCACCTGTTTATGCACTTATGGCCATCAGCACTTCGCGGCACTCATGTTTTGTAATGAATCGTGGTGAGGGATAGTTTCCGCCTTCGATTAAGGCCGCTGTGATTAGTTCTTCAATATCTTCTGTGCGAATAACATCAGTTGTTCTCGGAATGCCTATCTCATCATTAAGAGCCCAAACCTGATCAATTAATTTGCGGGTCAGTGCTGTGGGTCCCTCGGAGCGCTCACCCATTCCACAGTAGACAGCAATATCGGCAAGCTTTTCTGTCGCGTCGTCTTTCAGAAGTTCCAGTATGTGCGGTAACAGTAATGCATTTCCCAGTCCGTGCGGGACTCCATACTTGGCGCCCAGATTATGAGAAATCGCGTGCACATACCCCACCAGTGCATTGGTGATGGCCAGTCCGCCGTAATGTGAAGCCAGTGCCATCGACTCGCGAGCCTGCAAATTCTCGCCATTGCGACAGGCTTCCGCGAGATTGTTGAAGACTAGATGGCACGCCGCCAGCCCATAATAGTTTGTATCTTCTGTCTCCCATCGCCCAATATAAGATTCTATTGCGTGAGTGAGTGCATCCATACCGGTGGCGGCTGTAATATGTTTTGGCAGTCCGCGCATTATTTCCGGATCCAGTGCCGCCGCTTTAGGTATGAGGCAGGAATCTACTACGGCGTCCTTTGCATGCGTTTCGTTATTTGAAATTACGGCGATAAATGTGGCTTCAGAGCCTGTGCCTGCCGTCGTCGGTACAGCGAAAAAAGGCACCGCCGGAAGTTTGCATTTGTTGATACCCATGCAACCCGCTGCGTTGCTATCATTGGCGGCGCCCAATGCAATGACTTTTGCTGCATCAATAGAAGAGCCTCCGCCAAATGCTAGGACGGAGTCACAGCCCTCCTGATGATAGCGGTCAATGCCGCTGTCGACTATCTGTGCTGTGGGGTCCGGGAGTACGCCATCGAAAATAGCTGTTTTCACGCCAGCTTGATGCAGCGCATCCAGTGTTGGGTTAATAACTCCTAGGTCGTGTAGAGGTTTGTCGGTTACCACTAAAATTTTTCCTAAACCAAAGCGACCTATCGCCTTACTTAATTGCACCGTAGATCCCTCTCCAGTGAAGACTAAAGGTTTTGGCTGGGGTTTTAGGAAGAGTGTGCTGGCCAGAGATTGACGGAGTCGAAAATACAGTTTTTTATGCATCGCGGTCATAATAATTGCCTTGTCGTAAGCGGTGTTGATCAAATATACCCTAGTGTGCCTTTGATGCCTAAATATGTATGCTGCTGTGAGCAAACGCAAACTACAGGAGTACTGCAAGGTACGATGCTGTGAATTAACATAGACAGCGGGGAACGGCTAGCTTTGCTTGACATGTAGACATTTCGAGCCCTTTTTAGAGAGGGCGTGGTCTACATTGAGAAGCTAGTTGGGAGGCAGCGCCATAGAGCCTTTTTCACGCTCCGACGTAACTCCACGCTTTGTGAAAGGCAAATAAAATACGGGGATAAGAAACAGCGTAAATAAAGTGCCAACCAGCATACCTGATGTAATCATTAGCCCAATGCTGAAGCGGCTATTAGCACCTGGCCCCGTGGCAATAACCAGCGGCCACACCCCCATGACGGTAGCAAATGTGGTCATGAGTATTGGGCGGAGTCGAAGGGATGCCGCTTCGAGCACCGCGTCGCGACGACTCATGCCCTGCAAAGAGAGTTTGTTGGAAAACTCAACGATGAGAATGCCGTGTTTACTGATCAGGCCTATTAATGTCAGCAGGCCAATCTGGGTATAAATATTTAGTGTAGCGAAACCCAGGGCGATAGGCACAGCTGCACCAAATATTGACAGTGGCACGCTGAGTAATACGATGAATGGATCTCGGAAGCTGTTGAACTGTGCCGCGAGTACCAAAAAGATAAGAACTAATGACAGAAAAAATAGGATGGGGAAGGCGCCCGTCTCTTGCATGAATCTTTGCGAGGCGCCTGTGTACCCAGCTTTGAATTTTTTTGGCGCGATCTCTTTCATCTTGTCGCGAAGAAATCCTAGTCCGGTGCCCAGGCTATTGGGTGGCATCATTATTCCTTGTATCGTAGTGCTGTTCAGCTGCTGATACTGCGTCAACTCGTTCGGCTCCGCATTTGTCTCCAACGATATAATTGCGGACAGAGGTACAAGCTCATCACTTGTTGTACGGACATAGTATTTTTCCATTTCCTGCTTGGTTAGTCGGAAATCTCTCGCAGCCTGAGGGATGACTTTGTAGGAGCGTCCCTCTAAGTTGAAGCGATTTATTTCCGACTCGCCCAGCATCGTAGACAGCGTCTGTCCGATGTCTTGCATAGAAATACCCAAATCTGCCGCCAACTCTCTGTCGATGTTGACGCGGATCTCTGGACGATCAAAATCTAGTGACTGAGTAATGAAAATAAACAACCCTGAATCATTAGCTGCCTGTACTAGTTCATCGCCCACGCGCATGACTTCTTCATAGCCTGCGGTTGAAGCCACCACAAAGCTGACAGGTAACCCTGCATCGAAGCCCGGCAGTGGCGGTGTGCCAAAAGAAAATAACTGCATGCCGGCGACCCCACCGAGTTTTTTTTGAAATTCGGTATGCACCTCTTGTTGGTTGCGCTGGCGTTCAGACCAGGGTTTTAAAGTAATGCCGCCGAAGTTTCCGTTGGGAGATATAACCTGCCATGAATGGCTGAACTCGGGTATGCCCTTCCAGATGTTGACTACGTCATTGAGGAAGTAGTCGGTATATTCAATGTTTGCATAGCGCGGGGAAACACCTGTCACGTAGATACCCCCGGTATCCTCTTCAGGCGCCAGCTCTTGCTGCGCCAACATGAACAGTACGGGCAGACTGGCTAGGATGCTGGCAGCGAATAGCACAGCGGCTCCGCGCTCTTTCAGACAGATCGATAGCAATCTTCGATATTGACCGTTCAGCCGATCAAAACTTCGGTCAAGCCAGTTGGCGAGGCGCCCCTGATGCTCGCTATCTTTCAGTACACGGGAACACATCATTGGGCTAAGGGTCAGCGCGACGATACCAGATACGATAACTGCCCCCGCGAGCGTCAGAGCAAACTCACTGAAGAGGGCGCCAGTTAGACCGCCTATAAAGCTGATAGGTGCATAGACCGCTGCGAGTGTCAGGGTCATGGCTACCACGGGTAAAGCGACTTCACGAGCACCTGTTAACGCGGCTTCTCGCGGTGATGCGCCCATCTCGATGTGCCTATGCACATTCTCTACCACTACGATAGCGTCATCCACGACTAACCCGATAGCGATAACCATAGCCAATAATGTGAGAAGATTAAGAGAGAACCCCATCGCCATGACCAAAAACACGACTCCAATGAGTGATAAAGGTATTGCAACGAGGGGGATTAATACGACTCTCAATGAACCGAGAAACAGGTAAATGACCAGAATGACAATTAAGCTGGTTTCTGCCAGCGTGGTGATAACCTCCTTTAATGCTTCGTCGATGACCACGCTGCCGTCCCAATCTAGGAAAAGCTCCATATCAGCGGGCAGGTTTTCCCTGATACTCGGAAGGGCCGCGTGAACTTCCCGTGAAACATCCAGCGGGTTTGCGTCAGGTGACTGAGCAATTGACATAAATACTGCATCGCGTCCACTGGATAGCGTTTTGAGCTGAGAGGTCTCTGCCGCCAATTCAACGTCTGCCACATCACCCAATCTAATCTTTTTCTCACCCACCTGACGGACAACTAATTTATTAAAGTCAGCGACGCTTTTCATGTTAGTGCGAGCGTCGACGGTGGCTCGAACGAGTCCTCCTTCTGTATCGCCAGAGGTAGATATATAATTATCTCGCTGGATAGAATCGCTTATGTCCGTTGCGGTAACTCCAAGTGCTGCCATGCGGACAGGATCTAGCCACACACGCATGGCTAGAAAGCGCCCAAAGATATTTGCTTTGCCAACACCTTCAAGCGTGGCAAGTTGGGGTTGCACATTACGAAGGAGGTAGTCGGTAATTTGGTGCGGTGTCATTTGTTCGCTGAAGAATGCTAGGTACATCATGGCGTCACCACCGCTAACGGTAGTGACGACAGGATCGTCAATCTCGCGCGGCAGATCTCCCCGCGCTTCATTGACTTTAGCGATAACCTCCGACAGCACGTCACTGCTGTTCTCTCCCAGACGCACATGGACTTCGATATCCGAGATGCTCGGATGACTTGTAGAATTCATATACTCAATGCCGCGCGCGCCGGCAATACTGACCTGCAGAGGCGTCGTGACAAAACTCTGAACAGTGCGGGCGCTGGCCCCGCGGAAAATCGTCGCAATATAGATCACACTGCGCTCTATCTCAGGGAATTCACGCAAATTGATCCGAGACAAAGCGGTGCCACCGAGCAATAGCAGCAGGCTGCTGACTACAATGGCCAGCACAGGGCGTTTTATAAAGTGGTCGGTAAAGGCCATGTGGGGTCAGAGCTTCACAGTGTCATCAATAGTGACGCGGGCACCGCGGTACAATTTATTTTGCCCGACAGTAGCGACCCATTCGCTGCTAAGAAGACCCTCAATAATAGCGGTCTGTCCATTCCGTGTTGCTCCGGTTTTCACCACGCGTGGCTGTACAGTCGTCTCTCCCTTTCCCTGAGAAAGCACGTAGATAGTGTTGCCATGTAATGAGTAGGTAACCGCAGTTTCTGGAACAGTGACTACTCTCGTCGGTTGGTCAAGATCGATAACTAGTCGTGCAAACATTCCTGGCAGAATACCGTCGCTGTTTTCTAAACTCGCGCGGAGCATAAGGTTGCGGCTGCCGCTATCTACCGTGGAGTCAAGCGCGCTCAGTGTTGCCTCTAGGACTCTTTCTGGAAAAGCCGCCACATGTACGGCAATTTTTAATCCTGGTCGCAGACTGGGGTAGTATCGATCAGGCACAGAAAAATCGATCTCCAATTCGCTTAGGTCCTGCAGGTTGGTAATTGGTGTGCCGGACTCAATGTAATCTCCGACTTTAACCTTGAAAATTCCAATAGTGCCGTCAAAGGGTGCGATAATACTTTTGTCGCTCAATTGAGCTTCGGTCTGAGCCAATTGAGCAATAGCGCTCTCTAGGTCAGCTAATGATCGGTCATACTGGCTTTGCGGTATAGATTTTTGCTTTACCAGTCGAGCATCCCGCTCATATAACTGCCTCGCTAGTTTTAAATTTGCCTGCTCTCGAAGGCGGCCAGCCCTTTCTTTGCCGTTGTTGAGAGTGAGTATAGATTGCCCAGCACTGACCTTTTCGCCAGACTCTACGTTAATGAATATGACTTCGCCGCTGGTTTCAGCACTCAATTGCACGCCTCGAGCGGCTCGAATGGTGCCAACAGCGTCGAGTTCGGCAGGCCAGACTGCGGATTGTGCAGTGGCGGCGGCGATGGTGATGGGCGGCGGGGTAAAATCCATGCCGGCTAGACTGGAGAACTTGTTGTATAAAAACGCAGCAATACTGCCGAAAATAAGTATTAGTAAAAGGACGATGAATAAGTAAGCGCGCAAGGCTTGGTCCCCTTATGTTATTGTTGCCGTCATCTGCATACCTGAACCGCTATGATAGTTCCTTTAAGCATGGCGCGCACTAGTCGAGGCCAAATTGTGCCAAAAGCTTGTGGTTTTAGTGGTGAATACGTGGAAACTTGACCAGTCTAAGGCGATATATATCCGCACTGAAGTACAAGGCTTATTGGATGCTATGCGTTAGTGTTTATTTCGCTTATGCTAGCCTCAGAAAGGGAAGATGGTCGCACTAAATTTTATAGGTATCGCATTGTTGAAATCACGCAAGTTAAAGAATCTTCAGAAGCAGATGGATAAGGCCGTTACTTATAAACTGTGGAGTGAGTGTGCTCAGCAGCATGATGAAATATCTGGACAGAAACGATGGCGAGGCATAGACAAGACCAGTCAGTACGATCATTCTCAGATTCGATTGCGCCTCGACAAATTGCGTTATTTGCGTGCGCGACAGGATTACCAGGGACTTTTGTTTACCCTTAATGAGGGTATTCATGGAAACTTAGGCGGTATGGGCCGGCATAGTCTCTATAGCCAAGCAAAGTTTGGGACCAAAACTTTGATAGAGCAGTATGTTGATGAGGTTGACGACTCTCTGCGATTTCTCGCAGAGCTCGAGTGCGACGAGATTACGACACAGCAAAAGCTCGATTTTTTTTATCGTGCCAATATCTGTTTTGGTCGTTCTGCGCTTATGCTGAGTGGCGGCGGAGTGCTGGGTTTTTACCATATGGGTGTTGTCAAGACGTTGTTAAATGAAGGTCTGCTGCCTCGAGTTATTTCTGGTTCTAGTGCTGGCGCCTTGGTGGCGGCAGTCATCGGCACGCACACCGATAAAGAGCTAGAGTATTTCTATGAGCCCGCTAACGTGGTCTCTGAAGCCGAGCAGGAGGCCAGCGTATTTTCTAAAATGTTTTTTGGCGCTAACCCACGTATAGAAGTGAGTGATCTTGAGAAGATGATTGATCGAATGATCCCTGATGTGACCTTTCATGAAGCATATGAAATGAGTGGAAGGCAAATCAGTATATCAATCGCGCCAGCAGAATTACACCAGCAGTCGCGCTTGTTGAATGCCATCACGTCACCCAATGTGTATTTGCGCTCTGCAGTGATGGCGTCCTGCGCGGTACCGGGAGTGTTTCCTCCCGTTATGTTGATGGCAAAGAATCAGCATGGGGAGGCGCAGCCGTACCTACCCAACCAAAAATGGGTGGATGGCTCAATTGCTGATGATCTTCCCGCAAAACGCTTACAGCGGCTATATAGCACTAACCACTTCATTGTCAGCATGGTGAACCCAATTGCTATACCGTTCTTAAACAAGAACGGAGAGCGCGGTACAGTGGGTGCAGCCTTGGGTACGATAGGGATGGGTGTGGGCCGAGAGGTCCTAAACTTGTACCGGGGTGCTGCACAAAAGCGTGGGGATAGCTGGCCGCGGGTTAATATGTTGGTTAGCAGTATGCATGGATTGATAGATCAACAGTACAGTGGCGATATTAATATCACTCCCAACTTTAGCTGGTACAACCCCGCCAAGTTGTTATCGCATCTGTCTGAGGAGGATTTGGTAGAGTTGATGGAGGGTGGCGAAAACTCGACGTTTCCCGCCGTGGAAGCAATCCGTATCTGTACTAGAATTAGTCGCACTATGGAGGAGATCTTGACCCGCTTTGAGCAGGGTGACCTCCGGCCTGACGGCTCTGAATATTATCGCCCGCGCAGCTCGCGGCGTCGTCCATCACCGACAAAGTTAGACCAAAATGCCTCGCGCAAGCAGCGAGTGCGGTCTAAGCCAGCGAAGATGGCTACGAAGAAAAAGTCTGCCACGCGACGAAAGCAGGTTATACCGGCGTCAAAGCCTGTCGATGTCGATAAAGCGGCTGGAAAGGACGTAGCCCGCGCTCGGCAGATGGCATAGCGGTTCAACTGAAGTCTCCGAGCCCTAGTTTTAGTCTGGGGGAGCGGTCCACAGCCGTCTAGCCGACGCCATGGATTTGGCATGCACTGTATCCCGAAATAACTTATGCCATTCTGTGAAGGCAATTTTTAATGGGTTGTAGGTGTTGATGTTATCGGTCAACCCATAACGCACCGGGGCTACCTCGGGCTCGAAGGTGCCAAATAAGCGATCCCAAATAATCAGCAAGTTGGCGTAATTTTTGTCGATATATTCCGGGTTGGAACCGTGGTGCGCGCGGTGGTGAGAGGGCGTAACAAACAACCATTCGAAGGGCCGCGGCAGTTTTTTAACGGTTTCAGTGTGCGTCCAGAAGCCATAAATGGTGGCAATCGCGCCAGCACTGGCAATGACCAGCGGATGAAAACCCAGCAGCGGTAGTGGCCAGTAAAAAAGTACTATCGTCAGTGGTCCGGTAGGAGACTGGCGCAACGCTGTGCCGAAGTTCATGCGCTCACTGGAGTGGTGGACCACATGAGCGCACCACAGAAAACGCACACGGTGCGAAGCGCGATGGTACCAATAGAACAGAAAGTCAAGCACCAGCAGCGTGAAAAGCCATTGCAAAGGACCGTTGGGTATATCGAACAGCCGGTACTGATAAAGTAAGAAATACAGTGCGACGACTAAAATGTCGAAACCGAGCTTTACAACGATGTTCATGCCTAGCTGGGACATGGAGCCACCGAAGTCCTGCCACGCATAGGCATTGCTGCCGCGTAAACCGGTGACAACGGCTTCAGTCAGAATCAGTAAAGCAAACAGAGGTAGGGCAAGTACTTTTAAATCCATAGGGTTGAGCTTAACTGACTGTCGGCTTCAATTCGAGTGGTTCATCTGTGTGTATGGCTCGTCGAAGAAAGGTATCGCGCACTCTGCTCCAGTAAAGCTCCTGTAATGTATGCTCACAGATCATGGGCGTAGCGCATAATCACCATCTTGCCTAGTGCCATTTGGTGAACCTGGTCAGGGCCGTCGGCCTGACGGCACCAGCGGGCATAGTTAAATGCCTCTGCCATGCCGTAATCTGCGGTTAAACCCGCAGCGCCATGCATTTGCATGCATCGGTCGATTATATTTTGCACCATCAGCGGCACGGTGGTTTTGCTCGCCGCGATCATGTCCAGCGCGCCCGATGCGCCAGCTTCATCCATTTTCTTGCAGGTTTTCAGTATCAGTAAGCGGGCCATTTCGATTTCAGAAAAACACCGGGCGATATCCTCACGGACGGATTGGTGCTGGCTGAGTTTGCGTCCAAAGGTGGTGCGCGATGCAACGCGTTTACATGCAAGCTCAAGTGAACGCTGTGCAGCACCTACAAGTCGCATGCAGTGATGAATGCGGCCTGGGCCGAGGCGTCCTTGAGCAATTTCAAAACCTCGGCCCGGGCCTAGCAACACATTGTCCAGCGGTACCCGGACATTATCAAACACGATCTCAGCATGTCCGATAGGCGCGTCGTCATACCCAAGCGTGGTTAGGGGGCGGATTAATTGCAATCCGGGTGTGTTCTTGGGTACCAACACCTGGGTCTGTTGTTTATGACGATTGGGGTTATGTGGATCCGATTTTCCCATGACGATAAATATTCGAGTGCGCTCATACAAGGCGCCGGTGATAAACCACTTGCGACCGTTTAACACCCACTGATTGCCCTCAGGTACGATACTGAGTTCTACGTTAGTGGCATCTGACGAGGCTACCTGTGGTTCTGTCATGGCGTAGGACGATCGAATTTCGCCGGCAAGAAGTGGGGTTAGCCACTGTGCCTGTTGTTCGGGCGTCGCATACTTCATGAAGACCTCCATATTGCCCGTGTCCGGCGCATTGCAGTTGAACACTTCGGGAGACCATAATACCCGACCCATGGTTTCGGCCAGTGGTGCATAGTCAAAATTGCTGAGGCCTCCATGATCGCTGAACTCGGCCAGTGAAGGCGGAATGAACAAATTCCACAAACCCTGTTCTTGTGCCTTAGTCTTGAGTTCGTGCATGATTGGCAGGTAGTCATAACGACTTTCTGCGCCGTGCAATTGGGCGGCGTATTCTTCTTCTCTGGGGTAGATGTTTTGCGCCATAAATGCATCAAGCTGATGCTGATACCTGCGAGATTTTTCACTAAAATCGAACACGCGGCTCTCCGCAGTTGGTGAAATGACGTGGCGATAGAATTATCGCCACGTAGCGGGTGTGTTAAATACGCTCGATGATGATTGCGGGCGCCATGCCGCCGGCAGCGCACATAGTGATCAGGCCAAACTGCTGGTCTCTGCGCTCTAATTCATCCAGCACGGTGCCAATCAACAATGCTCCGGTTGCTCCTATTGGGTGGCCCAGTGCCATAGCGCCACCGTTAACATTGACCCTATCGCGGTCAAGCTGTAAGTCACGGATGAATTTTTCCGCGACTACAGAAAAAGCCTCATTGATTTCAAAAAGGTCGATGTCATCGATCGATAGACCAGCTTTCATCAGTACTTTCCTCGCCGCTGGGACCGGAGCGTTCAGCATCAGCGTAGGGCAATCACCCATGTTGCACATTGCTTTAATCCGCGCTCTTGGCTTCATGCCGTGCGATTTGGCATATTCGGGAGAGGCCAGCAGGACTGCACCCGCACCATCGACTACGCCGGATGAGTTGCCAGCATGGTGCATGTGGGTGATTTGCAGATCCGGATATTTTTCTAGCACCATACTTCGGTACGTTATGCCACTCTCATCTAACGGATAATCCGCGATCGGCGCAAATGAAGCCTTCAGTTCAGCTAGGCCCTCAAGGGTTGTTTGCGGGCGGGGAAATTGCTCTTTATCTAGGGCTAGTGTTCCATCGATAGAATGGACAGATACCAAACTCTTGTCGAAGTAGCCATTGTCGATAGCATTGGCTGCTCGTTGCTGCGATACGTATGCGAGGGCGTCCAACGCTTGCCTGTCGATACCCTCCATGCTCGCAATTGCGTCGGCGCAGACGCCCTGATGCGGCTGGGGATGCAAGGCGCGCAGTGCCAAATTGCCATTATCGAGAAACGGCGTGGGTGTGGCACCTTCCTCGCCATATGTGGACATCATTTCCGCGCCGCCGCCAATCACCAAATCTTCGGTTCCAGACATGATGCTCATGGCCGCTAGATTTACGGAGGTGATGCCGGAGCCGCAGAAACGATCTAGGGTCATGCCGCTGGATCGAATATCATAGCCCGCTTCCAGTGCAGACATGCGGGCCAAGTCGCCACTTTGGCGCCCTCTCTGGGAGCTGGTGCCAAAAATCACATCATCTACATCGGCAGTATTTAGGTCATTGCGTTCAGCGATGGCTTTGAGCACTGTGGCACCGAGATGCTGTGGATGCTGGTCTGCAAGGGCGCCTTTGCCCTTCTTGCCAATGCCGCGCGGTGTGCGGCAGGCGTCGATAATCCATGCGTCTGTCATAGCGTTACTCCTTATTTGCCTTTCCAGTTAGGGGCGCGTTTTTCAGCGAAAGCGACTGACCCTTCAATAGCGTCTTCGCTTGTGAATACCGGCATCACCAGCTCCTGTTGTTTCTGCCACATCTCGCTTGCGGACCAGTCTTCGGATTGTAGTACAACCTGTTTGCTAATCGCGACGGCTAGTGGCCCATTGGCAACAATCTTCGCGGCGAGCGCTTTTGCAGCATCAAGTGCAGTTCCTGCTGGGACCACTTCATTGATAAGGCCAATGTCGTAAGCCCGCTGGGCACCGATAAAGTCCCCGGTTAATGCCAGTTCCATAGCGATTCGTTTGGGTATTTGTCTGGGCAGTTTGATGAGTCCGCCGGCGGCAGCGGCGAGGCCGCGTTTGACTTCTGGAATGCCGAATTTGGCATCATCGGCAGCAATGATAAGATCGCATGAGATGGCGAGTTCCAGGCCTCCGGCCAAGGCATAACCCTCGACCGCAGCAATCAGTGGTTTACGCGGTGATCGTTCGGTCAGGCCAGCAAATCCGCGGCCCTCAACATTCGGGGTCTCACCGGTCACAAAGGCTTTTAAGTCCATGCCAGAGCAAAAGGTGCCACCAGCGCCGGTAAGAATTGCTACGCGCAGACTGTCATCGCTGTCGAGTCTGTCCATGGCGGCAGCGACGCCTTCGGCCAGTGCTTTATTGGCAGCATTTTTAGCTTTTGGCCGGTTAAGTGTAACGGTCAAAATGCCGTCGGTTACATCCATCAATACTTCTTCATCCATTGTTTTGATCCTCGTTATTGAACGTTTAAAAAGTAACCGGCGTTGTACGCCGGCATGCTATTCAGCCAGTTAATCCGTCAGTAACATCGCAAGGTCAGCCAACTGTGTAACGGCTTCTCCCTGTGAATCTGCTTCAGTGCTAGAAGCCGTCCCTATCTGTGCACGCTTAACGATGCCTTGCAAAATTGCCGCCAAACGGAACAGCGAGAACACTAAATAAAAGTTCCAGTTCTCAATTCCGTCGCGGCCGGTGCGTTCACAATAGCGAGCGATGTACTCTTCATCACTAGGAATGCCTAGCGCTGCGCGGTCGACTCCTCCGAGACCCTTGACGCGGCCTTGTCGTGGCAGCATCCAAGCCATACATTGATTAGCCAAGTCTGCCAGCGGATGGCCTAAAGTAGACAGTTCCCAGTCCAACAAAGCGACAACACGCGGCTCTGTAGAATGGAACATCATATTGTCCAGCCGGTAGTCTCCATGTACAAGTGTTATCGTGCCGTCATCCTCAGGCATTTTAGCAACAAGCCAGGTCATCAAAGACTCCATTGACGCAATGTGGGAGGTTTCAGATGCTCGATACTGTCGGCTCCAGCGATCAAGCTGCCGCTCAAAGTAGTTCCCCGGTCGACCGAAGCTAGTCAGGCCAACTGCATCAACATTCACATTGTGCAGGGCGGCCATGGTTTGGTTCATAGCATCGTAGATGGCACCGCGCTCTGCATTGTCGTTTGCCTCTGGAAGCAAGGGGTCCCACAAGATCCGACCTTCTTTGTATTCCATGACATAGAACATAGAGCCGACGATAGCGTCGTCTTCGCACAGCACAAAAGCTTCTGGCACCGGCACATCTGTATCACGCAATGCACTGATGACGCGAAATTCTCGATCGACCGCGTGGGCCGATTTTAGTAACTCACCGGGCGGCTTGCGCCGCAGTACATATCGCTGCTCGTCTGCGGTAGTCAGTTTGAAGGTGGGGTTGGATTGACCGCCTTCAAACTTCTCAGCAATTAAGGGGCCTTTGAACCCTACTATATGCTGCGTCAGATAGTCGCTCAGCTTTTGGATATCGAGAGTCTGTGTCGTCATATACCTTTTCTCTATGGCAGTTAGGTGTTGCAATAGAAGCAGACACGAAGTTTGTGCCGTGGTCGACTAGGTAACAATGACAGCTCGCAACAAATAAGTGTACTGGAACTTACACGTATGCAGTATTTATTGAGTCGCGCCATCTTCATCGCTATGCTAACGAACTGTTCGAGCATCTTAGCATTTCTGTAGTGCGTGGTGACCTGAGATTTACTGTTGGGCGAATGATTAATACGAATCAGAGGGAAATATTCAACGTGGTGCAGCCCATAGAGGATCCAGAGCAATGCCAGGTAATACAGAAGACAGAGGATTACATCTGTCGGGCAGAGGTTATTTTTGATCGCTCTTTCGATCGTGTGCCCGTGCTTTTTGACCTGAAAGGACAGACGGCGGGCATGTTCAAAACCATTGGCAGGCGTCGCTTGATCCGTTATAACCCTTGGATTTTCTCCAAGTATTTCGAAGAAAATCTGCGTGACACCGTTCCCCACGAGGTGGCGCACTTTATTGTGCATGAGGTGTATCCCAGGCGGGGCGTAAAGCCACATGGATTAGAGTGGCAGTCGCTGATGGCGCGTTTTGATGCTGACCCTGGGGTGACTTTTAACTTTGACCTAGAAGGTGTGCCTCAGCGCAGGCAGGCCAAACATCTCTATCACTGCGGCTGTCAACTGCATGAAGTTTCCACAACCCGCCATAATCGTGTTCAGCGGGGCAGGGCACACTACCAGTGTGTCGCCTGCGATGGCCGCCTAGTATATTTATCTTGAATTGATGCCAGTGGGCCACTTGCCTAATACACAGTGTAATACTCACAGCCCTTTACGATAGGTATAAGGTGTTACGCCGGTCCACCCTTTAAAAGCCCTTATAAATGCGCTGGATTCTGAGAAACCTGCCCGGTGGGATATTTCTTCAATGCTGAGTCCTTGTTTTCCGAGGAAGTGAAGGGCCGTATCCCGCCGCATCTGATTTTTTATGTCTTTAAATGTGGTCCCCTCCGCTGCGAGGCGTCTTCTGAGTGTTTGCGGATGAACCTTCAGTTTGACGGCGACATCATTGAGTTCCGATATGTTACGCAACTGGCGGCGCACAATGTCCCTTACCTGTGATGTCCAACTATTGATAGCATAGTTTTGTGTGAGCATGATGAGCGTTGGATGCCGTAAAAAGTGCCGCAGTGACGTTTCATTTTGTGTGATACGTTTTTTTAGCAGGCCGCTAGAAAGCACCAGTTGTGAGTGGTGTTGTTCGAACTCCACCGGATTGCCGAGGAACATATGGCGATAATCTAGCGCCGGTGCCAGTGGTTGATAGTTTAGTTGAACGACCTGAATCGGTAGATGTTCCTGTACCAGCCAACTTGCAAAACGGTGCAGATTGAACAGTAGCAACTCGTGCAAAAAAGGTGTTGACGGCATAGGAACCCGCTGCTCTTCCAGCCGGATAACAGCAGACTCTCCGTCTTGATCTAGCACTGGGTGCAACCCCAATTCAAACAGCTGGTAGAATCTGCAAGCTCGGCTTAACGCCTCTGCTAAGGTCTCGCACCCAATAACCGCATGGCACATCATTGACCAACAGCCCAGCGGCATGGGTCGGGTGCCATATCCTAGGGTCTCGTCATTCATCGCCTGCATCGTGGCGACCTGTAGATCGGCGAAGCGTTCTATCGATATGCGCGCATCGCCCTCCAGCATAAGTCGCGGAGAGATGCGGTTTTTGCGCAGCAGGCTGATGGGATCGAGGCCATGCGCAACCGCATTTTTTAACACTGACCGTGCAAAATAGACAGAGATTGATAGGTCGCGCATGCGTTTTTTGGCCTAGTCCACGTGTGTGCTGTAGAGAATGGGTTTATTTTCTACCGAGGCCACCTGGTTGCGTCCGCCCCGTTTGGCTAAGTGCATCGCTCGCTCGGCCTCGCTTGACAGTCTGTTCAGTTCTACCGCTCCAAGCGCACCCGCCACACCGAGGCTTGCGGTAATGGTAATCTGCTGTTGGCTGACTAAAAGGGCGCACTCGGCAATATCTAGGCGAATGCGCTCTGCCAACGTGCGAGCGTCGTCTAAGTCGGTAGCAGGCAGAATCACTAGGTATTCCTCACCCCCGACCCGAGCCACGATGTCGCTGGCGCGGGATATACGCTGCAAAGTTTGAGCGACCTGCCTGAGTACTTGGTCTCCTGCCTTATTGCCGAAGTTGTCGTTAATTTCCTTAAAATGATCGATATCCACCATGATAGCTGCAGTGGGAAGTTGCTGGCGTGCAGCCTGCGCGAGCGTGACATGCAGTGCCTGTTCCAAGCCATGGCGGTTTAGCAGTCGCGTCAGCGGGTCTTGCGTTGATATGTGGGACAACTTTTGTTGATTCTCGATGAGCACACTCGCCAGAAAACCTATTGCAACCACCACATACGCCGAACTGTATAGGACAAAGCTGGCTGTTTGGAACTGAGTATAGTCGGCTTCAGTTTGTTGCAGGTACAGCAGTACTAGTGTGCTGGCCGTCATCATTAGCGCGACGGCCATGATACCGTCGCCTATGTTGCTGTTTGTCCAGCCGCGCCAACCACTGAGTAGTGCCGCATAAATAAAAAAGACAGCAGCTACAGTGACTTGCACCTTCAATATGTCTTCTGGCTCTGCAATAAACACACTAACGCAGGCGACTGCACAGATGATGCCGAACACTGTGCGTCCCATCTTAATCTCTGCCCGCTGTCCTGCTGCCGCCAATAGCAAGTAACTATAAAAAATTGATGACGCCGAGGAAACGTCCAGCCGCAGTGGCGCCCTCAAGCTATATTGCAGTGCAAACGCGATCAAGCCTAACAGGGTGGCCATGAAATAGACGGTGTAGAGACCTAGCCCGAGTGGCGGATTACTGGCATTGGTTAGAGTATAGACAACAACCATCTGCACGCAGGCAACCGCGAAAATTAAGCCAAAGTAGAGAATGATCCAGTTTTCCGGTTGAATATGTTGCATGGTTTTTTCAGTGCCAGCCTTTAGTCTCAGCTTGTAATTTATTGTCAATTTATTTGTAGGGGTAGGTCATTGTTGGCCTAGTAACCGCTCACCATACTAGCTGCCGTTCATTTGTCCACAAGGGAGTTGGGCTCCATGTTGCAACGAGAATTCACTGAAGAGCAGCACATGTTCCGAGATGCCTACCGGAAATTTCTCGCTGCGGAGATTGTGCCACAAATGGAGGCCTGGCGTGAGGCTGGAATTGTTGACCGTGAGGCTTTCCGTAGAGCCGGAGAACAGGGCTTTTTGATGGTATGGCCAGACGAGAAGTATGGCGGTATGGGCGATTCCGACTTTCGTTTCGAGCAAATTATTATTGAGGAGACTGCTTATGCTCGGGTAGGTGACTGGTATAACTCTCTGCACAGTCGTTTAGTGGGCCCCTATCTGACTCGTTTTGGTAGTGAGGAGCAATGCCAGAGATTTCTGCCAAGTTGCGTCCGTGGAGATACTATTTTGGCCATTGCCATGACTGAGCCAGATGCTGGCAGTGACTTGGCAGGGATGCGTTCGACGGCAGTTGAAAAATCTGACCATTGGGTGCTAAATGGCTCGAAAACTTATATTTCCAACGGGATCAATGCCGACCTAGTAATCGTCGCAGCGAAAACTGACCCAGAAAATAACCCCCACTCTATGACGCTGTTTCTCGTCGAGCGTGGCATGAAGGGTTTTGAACGCGGGCGCAATTTGGAAAAAATGGGGATGAAAGCTCAGGATACAGCTGAGCTATTCTTTAACGATGTCAAAGTGCCCAAAGCAAATGTATTAGGAGAGCCTGGAAAGGGATTTATTTATCTGATGGAAGGGTTGGGGGAGGAACGCTTGATTGGTGCTGCAGGATATATTGCGTCAGCTCAGTTGTCCTGGGATCTCACTGCGGAGTATGTTAAGCAGCGTATGGCATTTAAGAAACCTCTGGCGGCATTTCAGAATACTCAATTCAAGCTTGCCGAAATGCGTATGCAACTGGATCTTGCGCAGAGTTATGTCGACCAGTGCGTTCGGGCTTTCGCTGCAAATGCACTGACGGCAGTGGATGCCGCTAAGGCAAAGTTAGTCACTAGCGAGTTGTCTATTGCAGTTGCCGATTTGGGTGTGCAGTTGCATGGCGGTGCTGGCTATATGGATGAATACCCAATAAGCAGGCAGTATACCGATGCAAGAATTACAACGATCTACGCTGGAAGTTCTGAGGTTATGAAAATCATAATCAGCCGAGACTGCCTGTCAGACTCTTACATACCTTTTAACACTCGCAATTTTTAGATTTTTAATACACAACGATTAACTTATCAGACTAGGAGAATTGATATGGACTTAAAAGATAAAGTAGCTGTTATTACCGGTGGGGCATCTGGTCTCGGTCGAGCAACGCTCAGGCGTTTTGTTGCTAATGGTGGTAAGGCCGCAATCTTCGACATGAATGAGGAGAAGGGCAATCAACTGGTAGCAGAATATCCTGGCATGGTAATTTTCTGCAACGTGAATGTTACAAGCGAGGAATCGGTCGCTGCCGGGATTGCCTCCACCATTGAAGAGTTTGGCGCAATTCATATTTGTTGTAATTTTGCGGGCACTGGCAACGCAAAGCGCACTATGGGCAAAAAAGGCCCATTCCCTCTTGATGAATTCAACCGCATTATCCAGATCAATTTGGTAGGCACATTTAATGTGCTGCGGCTGTGTGCTGAGAAAATGTCCACTAACGATGTTTTGAATGAAGACGGTTGCCGTGGCGTTATTATCAACACCGCGTCTATCGCAGCGTATGAAGGCCAGATCGGGCAAGCGGCATACTCGGCCTCTAAAGGTGGCGTAGTCGGCATGACCCTGCCGATAGCGCGTGACTTAGCGGTACTGGGTATCAGGGTAAACACGATTGTGCCAGGACTGATTGCGACGCCGCTGATGATGGGGGGCGCCGAAGAAATGTCGCCTGAAATTGCGGAGTTTCTGAAACCTTTAGCCAGTCAGGTGCTTTATCCTCAGCGCCTAGGTAAGGCGGACGAGATCGCCCAGTTAGCGCAGCAGCTAGTAGAAAACGACTACATTAATGGCGAATGTATCCGTATGGACGGCGGTATTCGAATGCAGCCTAAGTAAAAGGTCTGTTTCACAGCGTGGCGACGTTGATGCCGGCACGCTGCAAAATTCAAGCATGGGAGATGACCAATGGGTCCGCTGAATGGTTATACAGTGATTGAGCTTGCGGGTATTGGGCCCGCCCCAATGGGCGGCATGATGCTTGCGGATATGGGTGCGGAAGTGATCCGTATTGACCGAGCCGGTGCGATGGTGATGAAAGACGTTAGCACTCGTGGTAAGAAGTCAGTAGTGGTCAATCTGAAGGACCCGAGTGGTCTTGAAACCCTACTTCGTATGGTAGAGAACGCCGATGTTCTTATTGATCCCTATCGCCCGGGCGTTTGCGAAAAGTTGGGCATTGGCCCCTCTGCTTGTCTCGCTCGCAACCCCAAACTTATTTTTGCGCGCATGACGGGCTGGGGGCAAGAAGGGCCGTTAGCGCAAAGCGCAGGACATGATATTAACTATATTTCTATCACGGGCGCATTGTACGCCATGGGTCGCAAAGGGGAAAAGCCGGTGCCACCCCTAAATCTCGTGGGCGATATGGGTGGCGGCGGCATGTTGTTGGTTAACGGTGTACTGGCAGCATTGCTAGAAACCGCGAACTCTGGCAAGGGCCAAGTTATTGATGTGGCGATGGTTGATGGTGCGGCTCAACTGATGTGGATGTTCCATAGTTTCGAGGCGATGGGCTTGTGGGATGCAACGAAACGCGAATCCAATATGCTGGACGGCGGGGCACATTTTTATGACACCTATGAGTGTGCTGACGGTGAGTATATTTCCCTAGGTTCTATAGAGCCTCAGTTTTACGCATTGTTAAAAGAGCGGGCTGGATTAGCCGAGGAAGATTTTGGCGCGCAGAATGATCAGTCGCAATGGCCAGCAATGAAGGAGAAGCTCACCCGTATCGTTAAGCAGAAAACACAGGCGCAGTGGTCGGAGATTATGGAGGGCACCGACGTCTGCTTTGCGCCTGTGCTAAATTTTTTAGATGCACCAAAGCACCCAGCAAATGTTGCGCGTAACACCTATATAGAGGTGGATGGATTAGTGCAGCCTGCACCGGCACCACGTTTTCATCGCACACCCTCAGAGGTTCGGCACGGTGGTCATGACGTTGGGCAGGACACCGATGCCGTGCTGACGGAGATGGGTTTTGGTGAGCAGGAGCTGGCAAGCTTGAGGGCTGACGGCTCAATCGTATGATGATGATTAGCTTGATAAAAGGTGTGTGCGATGAGTAAGTATGAAACAGTTCTGGTAGAACGTCATGATTCGGTTGCGGTGGTGAGTTTAAACCGCCCTGATAACCTTAATAGTTTTAATAAAGCTTTGCGCCGTGATCTGTTGTTAGCGGTGCGTGAGGTCAACGACGATGACAGTGTGCGTGTGGTGGTCGTGACCGGTATCGGTCGAGTTTTTAGTGCGGGTGCCGATTTAGCAGACGTCCCTGAGGATGCATTGACTTTCCGAGTTGAGGATCAACTTAATGGCGAGTACAAGCCCGTGCTGATGGAAATTCACGAGGCTCCCAAACCTTGGATTAGTGCAATCAATGGCGCCTGTGCCGGCATTGGAAGTGCTTTGGGCATGGTCTGTGATCTCACGGTAATGGCAGAAGATGCATTCATCTATCAGGCTTTCGCTGCCATTAGTCTGATACCGGACGGCGGCGCGACGTGGCACCTAGCGCGCACGCTGGGTCGGAAGCGCGCCTATGAGGTCATTGTTACCGGGGAGAAAATTCGTGCCGAAAAATGTTTACAATGGGGCCTATGCAATCGGGTAGTTCCAGCCGATAGACTTCTGGAAGATACACTCGGTTGGGCGCAGGAGATCGCGGGTAAAGCCCCTTTGTCTCTGCGCTTTGCTAAACAGGCGCTTAACGCTGCGATAGAAGAGTCCGTCAGTGACACAATTTCTGGGGAAGCTAAATTGCAACATGTTTGTATGGCGAGCGACGATGCACAGGAGGGCGTTGCGGCCTTTTTGCAGAAACGCAAACCCGTGTGGAGGGGGCGATAAAACGCCGTCTGAAGGAGAAGAGTCTAATGACAGAACTGCTGCTGCAACGGGAGGACGGTTATGCCGTCCTTACGCTTAATCGTCCGCATGCTCGAAATGCGCTATCCCCACAATTACTGCTTGATCTGTGCGAGGCCTTCCGCCAGTTGCAGAACGATAGTGATATTCATGCTGCGATTCTAACAGGCGCAGGTACAGCGTTTTGTGCAGGCCTGGATCTCAAGGCAATGGCGGAAGATAAATCCGGCCTTGGCGTGTATGCCATTCATGCTCAACACGATATTACCGCAGCCATGATGGCTTTTGATCGGCCCATTATAGTTGGGGTGAATGGCGTTGCAGCCACCGGCGGCTTCGAGCTTGCGCTGATGGGTGATATTCTGCTCGCCTCTCCGGACGCACGCTTTGCTGACACCCACTGTCGCGTGGGGCTGGCGCCGGGTTGGGGATTGTCCCAGAAGCTAGCACGTATTATTGGACCGAGTAGGGCGCGGGAGGCGCATTTTACCGGCAATTTTATATCTGCGCAGTGCGCGGAAGCGTGGGGTTTAGTGAGTCGTGTGGTGGCTCCCGAGGATTTGCTTGACGCTTGTCGACAGGTCGCGGCAGATATTGCAAGCTGCGTGCCAGAAACGGTGAAGGTCTATAAGCAAATGGTAAACGAGGGCTTGCAGACCGATCTGGCTACTGGGTTGGCCATGGAGCGTAGCCTGATGACTGATGTTAACCAACGAGTGTCGGGCGATGTTATTGCTACTCGTCGCTCTGGTGTGCAGCAGCGCGGGAAAACGCAGTAGTTTAGCTAATAGTCTTAGCCTCAAGCAGTGGCCATCCGCGTTATACTATTACCCTGATACCAAGGCGGAGAGAGCAATGGACGGTGATATAAGACCTGAGTTGCAAGCGTTGCGCAAACGCACAGAGCGTACGTTGGATGCAGCGCGATCACAGGCGCGTGCTAAACGTCACACTAAGGGATACCGTACCGCTAGAGAGAACGTCGCAGATTTGGTCGACGAGGATTCGTTCCAGGAATACGGACAACTTGCCGTGGCGGCACAGCGCAGTCGCCGGGATTATGAGGATTTGCAGACTAACACTGCCGCGGATGGGATTATTACAGGGACCTGCACTATTAACGCGGGTTTGTTTGGTCGAGACCGCGCGCGGGCAGGCATCATTGTCAATGATTACTCGGTGCTGGCTGGGACGCAGGGTTTTTTCCATCACCAAAAACTGGACCGCATCTGCGAGTTGGCTCGCGAGCACTCATTACCCCTAGTGATGTATACCGAGGGCGGCGGTGGTCGCCCGGGCGATACTGATGTCGCTACGCAAATTGCCGGCCTCAACATCAAATCGTTCAGTACCTGGGCCGCGCTTAGTGGCACGGTGCCGCGCATTGCCGTGAATAATGGATATTGCTTTGCTGGAAACGCAGCCCTATTTGGCTGTGCCGATTTTTGTATTGCCACTCGCCATTCATGGATTGGTATGGCAGGTCCTGCGATGATCGAAGGCGGCGGTTTGGGTAAGTATGAGCCCACTGCTATCGGTCCTATTGAGGTGCAGGAAAGAAACGGAGTTGTAGATATTGTCGCTGACGACGAGGCACATGCTACCGTTTTGGCCCAACAACTGCTGTCTTATTTTCAGGGCGCGGTGTCTCAATGGGATACGATGTCACAGGAAGCATTGCGTGATGTTATTCCTGAAGATAGGCGTTGGAGTTATCCAGTGCGTGATGTTATCAAAACTATTGCGGACACTGATTCGTTTTTGGAATTACAGCGCATATACGGTCGAAGTATTATCATCGGATTCATCCGGCTCGAGGGAAAGCCCGTTGCCCTGATCGCCAATGACTGCCAGCAACTCGGTGGCGCGGTAGATGCAATAGCCTCAGAAAAGGCCGCGCGATTCCTGCAGATTTGTGATGCATTCTCTTTGCCAGTGCTATCACTCACCGATACTCCGGGCTTTATGGTGGGCCCAGACAGCGAGGTTCAGGGGGCGGTGCGTCGCATGTCTTCTTTGTTCTTGGCAGGCGCAAAACTGCGGGTTCCTATGGTGGCGATATTTTTGCGTAAAGCCTATGGCCTCGGTGCAATGGCAATGACTGGCGGGAGTTTTGTCGCTCCGGTGTACGCCGCTGCCTGGCCAACGGGCGAAGTAGGCGGTATGGGGTTGGAGGGAGCCGTCAGGTTGGGTTTCAAAAAAGAATTGGAAGCACTCGACGATTTGGTCGAGCGTGAAGCGCTTTTCCAGCAGCTTGTTGCGCGCATGTATGAGGTCGGTAAGGCTTCGGAGGCTGCCTCATATCTGGAAGTGGATGCAGTTATTGACCCGGCTGATACGCGCGCGGTGGTATTGCGCGCTCTGGCCGCAGCAAAAATTACCTGATATGTCTACGTTGAGTGGTGGTAGCGTTTATGTACTTTGCCCGAAAGCTGTTGTGCAGGCTGCTAGCGCGCTAGGAGTGGATAGTGCGATATTGCTTCGTGATGCAGGCATTAGTCAGGACCTGCTCAGTGCGCCAGCAGAGCGTATTCCGCTAGCAAGTTATATGGATCTTTACCGCATGGCTGCTGAGCGCAGTGCAGATTCGGATATTGGTTTGTATGTGGGGCATATCGTTTACTTCACTGGGATGAACCTACATCTATATATGACAACGATCTGTCGTAATTTAAAGGAATACTTTAATGTTATTCCCAGCACTATCCGAATAAGAGGCGATACTGGACGAGTGTTAATCCGTCCACAGGGCGATTTTATTCGACTCGAGTGGCATCCGCTCGATGAGGAAACCTCGACATGGCGGCCATTGGTTGACGAGATGCTGAAGTCATCCGCTGAGATTGTCAGCGCTATTTGTGCACTGCCTGTTCCAGTGCGCGCCGCTGAATTTTCTTACCCTGCACCCGATGATACGCGCGCGCTGAAACGGACTTTTGGTTCTAATCTCAAGTTTGGTTGTGAAGTGAGTTGTCTGTATTTTTCTCGAGAGGTGGTACACTACCCATTAATTAATGTTGGTTTTGAACTGGGTGCAGATTTTTGGGCTGGTCCGCGCTCGGTGTTCGATGAGCCTCTGACTGTAGATCCTTTTTTACGTGACACGCGCATCGCTATCCGCCGCGCTCTTCCGGGAGGGGCCTTGACTATCGATAGCCTGGCATTGGAATTAAGTGTGTCCCGGCGTACGCTCCAACGCCGTCTTAGTGCACTGCAGTCAAGTTTCAAAACTGTGTTACAGGAGGTGCGCGAGGAACAGTCTCGGCGCTATCTTGACGATCCGCGATTGGCGGTTACTGAAATAGCGCTATTGCTTGGTTATTCAGATCAGGCGTCTTTCTCAAACGCTTTTAAGTCTTGGTGTGGCTGTGCTCCTACGGAGTATCGACAGCGCGGTGACCATTAAACGAAATGAATTTGATATTAATTTAAATAATGAAGAGGAAAACATGAAGAATCTCTTTGACGTAAGCGGAAAAGTGGCGGTGGTTACGGGTGGTTCCCGCGGTATTGGAGCTATGATCGCACGCGGTTTTCTCGAGAATGGCGTGAAGACGTACATTACGGCTCGTAAGGAAGAAGAATTGCAAGCTACCGTAAGTGAACTGGCTGGCATAGGGTCGTGCATCGCGATTTCCTCAGACCTCTCGACTATGGAGGGAGTTGTTGCTTTTGCCGAAGCCGTCAGCGCTGCTGAAGAAAAGGTACATATTCTGGTCAATAATGCGGGCACCACCTGGGGTGCGGATATCGACGTGTTCCCTGAAAGTGGCTGGGACAAGACTATGGACCTCAATGTGAAATCATTATTTTTCCTTACTCAGCAATTACTGCCTGCCCTGCGCTCAGCGAGCGCAGAAGACGACCCTGCGCGCGTGATCAACATCGGATCGATCAACGGTTTAACGCATCCGCACATGAATAACTACGCTTATTCTGCTAGCAAAGCCGCGGTGCACCACCTAACACGGCATCTCGGAGCAGACCTCGCGCCTCAGGGGATAAATGTTAATGCGATAGCACCGGGGTTTTTCCCCAGCAAGATGACGGCTCATCTGCTTGATCATGAGGCGGAAATGGGTGCGCTTTTCCCCTGCGGTCGCCTCGGTAATGCGCAGGATGTGGCGGGCACGGCTATTTACTTGAGCGCCCGTGCTTCCTCCTGGTTAACTGGTCAGACCATTGCGCTAGACGGCGGAGCCGTCGCTGCTTCCGGCTAAGAATGTCGATTTACACCCCTCTCGGTTTTGGTATTACCTGCATCGATGCTGAGTATATACAGCAGGGTACGGCCTGTTTCTACCTGATGCAGGAAGGCGATGAATGTGCGGTGCTGGAGACGGGCACTTGTCACAGTGTCCCTGCTCTTGAGCAGCTTTTGCTGGATCGTGGCATTGATTCTGAGCAGGTGCGATATGTGATTCCCACACATGTGCATCTGGATCACGCCGGGGGCGCAGGTGCTATGATGGCGGCGTTTCCCCTGGCAAAGTTGCTGATTCATCCGCGCGGTGCTCGGCATCTGGTCGATCCAAAGCGACTCATCGCCGGCGCTACACAGGTGTATGGGCCGGATCTGTTCCGCCAGTTATATGGTGACATTCGACCTGTTGATCCCGCTCGTATTGTGCAGATGGGTGATGGGGAAAAGATTTCTCTGTGTGGACGAACACTGGAATTCCGCCACACTCGAGGTCATGCCGAACACCATTTCTGTGTTTGGGATGAAGTCAGCAGGGGCTGGTTCAGCGGCGATATGTTTGGTGTTTCTTATGCTTGGTGTCGATTGCCTGGTGGTGACTTTGTGATGCCCTCGACTACGCCCAGTCAGTTTGACCCTGAAGCCTATCTTGCTTCGATTCAATTATTGGGTAGTTATGCGCCGCAACGATTGTATCTTACTCACTATGGAGAATTGGAATATTCACATGAGAAGGCACAATTGCTTGCGCAGCAAATAGAAGCCTATTCCAAGTTTGCTAATACTGACGCTAGCGATGAAGCGCGTCTAGCGTTGCAGTTGGGTGATTATGCAATAGAGTTATTCCGCCAATTGGGTGCTAGCGAGGATAGCGGCGATCTGCGTGCTCGGCTTGGGCTTGACTTGCAACTCAATGCGCAGGGTTTGTGTGTGTGGCAGGAAGGCTTGCAGAGTAATTGACCGCGCGACCGCGGTTACCACTGAGTTGCAATGAAGGAAGCTAGGATGCCAAACCATTGAACGCGGTTGCATAATGGTTCAAAGTAGGACGCGCAGTTACCGGCAGGCAAATGTAAGGTTGGGTTTAGAGAGAATCATATTATGAGCAGTAATAACTTCGTGGATGTCGTTATCGTGGGTGCGGGGTTGTCGGGTATTGGCAGTGCTCGGCATCTTCAGCGTGACTGCCCAGATCGCACGTTTGCCCTGCTTGAATCCAGAGGAAGTCTAGGAGGCACCTGGGATTTATTTAGGTATCCAGGAATACGCTCTGACAGCGATATGTACACACTGGGTTACACCTTTAAGCCCTGGTTAGGTACTAGGTCACTCGCGGACGGCCCTTCTATACTGCAATATCTCCGAGAAGCAGCGACTGAAACGGGCGTGGATAAACACATCTACTATAATCGCAAGGTAGAAAGCGCCAGTTGGTCGTCTGAATCCTGCACATGGACGGTAAGTGCTCAGTGCTCCGATACGGAGGCCAGTATCGAATTTCAGTGTAATTTTCTTATGATGTGTGGGGGTTATTACGACTATGAACAAGGTCACACGCCAGAGTTTTCGGGTAGTGATGACTTTGAAGGGTTGGTGATTCACGCTCAGAAGTGGCCTGAAGATCTCGATTACACGTCAAAGAAGATCGTCGTTATTGGTAGTGGAGCGACTGCCGTCACACTGGTGCCTGAACTGGCTAAAACCGCGGCGCACACTACTATGCTACAACGCTCCCCTACCTATATAGCCTCTGTACCGGAGGAGGACTCATGGTCCGCGCGTTTGAGCGGCATTCTACCTGCACCATGGGTTTATCGCATCATTCGTTGGAAGCGTATCTTGCTACAAATAGGAGTATTCAATCTTTCGCGGAAGCGGCCGCAGATGGTGAAGAACTTGTTGCTCGGCCAGGTGCGCGAAGCGCTTGGCGATGACTACGATATCAAGACACATTTCACCCCGAAGTATAATCCTTGGGATCAACGACTTTGCGCCGTGCCCGAGGGTGATTTGTTTACCGCTATTTCTGAAAAACGCGCGGAGGTGGTCACTGATAATGTGAAGCATTTTTCGCCAACTGGGATTCAGCTTGAATCCGGCAAGCATCTGGATGCTGACATTATTGTATTAGCCACAGGTCTCACAATGAAGTTTATCGGAGGCACAAAATTAATTGTTGACGGAAATAGTGTGGAATCTTCTAAGCTTTATGTCTACAGAGGGATGATGCTGTCTAATGTGCCTAATCTGGTGCAGGTATTTGGTTATACAAATGCCTCTTGGACACTCAAGTCTGACCTTACGGGCCAATATGTTTGTCGTCTGCTAAATCATATGCGAAAGACGGGAACCACGATGGCGGTGCCAAATATTGCGTCTGCCGGACTTGAAGAGGAGCCAATGCTTGATTTTAGCTCAGGCTATATCTTGCGGGCTGCCAAAGAGTTTCCAAAGCAAGGTAAGAAACTACCCTGGCGAGTTTATCAGAACTTCATAATAGACTTTATCAACTTACGCCTGAGGCCTCTGACGGACACGGTTCTAAAATTTAAATAGTTGTATAACACGGTCAGAATTTTATATTCAATTCTTGAAAAACTGTAAAAGGAGTGACGACGATTTTAATGTCGGTACTATACCAAAAGTGGTCACCGCAGAAACAGAGTAAGGCTACCGTGCTGATTTCTGTGGAACAAGTTGTGCCACAGTGGGCGGACCTGTTGGAATATGGAGGCGGCTCATGATTATTTTGCACGGCGCGTCCGCGTCTCCATTTGTTCGAAAGGTCTTGGTAGCATTGGCCCTCAAAGGGCTGCCTTTCGAGCAAATTCAACAAATTCCGTTTACTAGAGATGCGGTGTACCGGAAGATTAATCCGTTAGAAAAGATACCCACGCTGCAGGACGGGGAACTCACCATTTGTGATTCGACGGTTATTTGTGAATATCTAGAGGACGCTTATCCCGGTTCAGCACTGTATCCGGATAACGCTGTTGATAAAGCAAAAGCTCGTTGGTACGAGGAGTTAGGCGGGACTCGAGTGGCGGAACTGGCAGCGGGAATTTTTTTCCAGCGCTTTATGCGACCCATGGTGCTCAAGCAGGAGACAGATGAGGAACTGGTTAAAAAGATTATCGACAAACAGCTGCCTCCAATTCTAGATTATCTTGAGACCCAGGTCCCTGAAAAGGATTTTATTTTTGACAATTTTATGATTGCAGATATTAGCCTAGTGAGTCCTTTTGTGAATGCGGGCTATGCTGGCTACGAAACTGATAGCACACGCTGGCCGATTTTCTCAAGCTTTGTTGAGAGAGTATCATCCTATCCGATTGTAAATCAGATATTAGCGGCAGAAGCAGCTGCGATGGGACGTGGCTGAGAAGCGCCCCTTTTTTTTACTACAATTACACGTTTGCAACCTGAGGCCATAATCACTGTGACGACTGAAATTTGTACACTGGCAGAGATCACTGACGCCAGTGCCGGCGGAAAGGCCTATGGCCTTGCGAGATTGGTAGCTATGGGTTTGCCCGTACCGCCTGCTTTTGTTATCCGCAACGCTGGATCTGAGTCTTTTCCTGAGACGCTGGATCAAAGCTATTATGACCTTGGGAAAGAGGTGGCGGTGCGATCATCGGCTTTGGGCGAGGATGGGGCCGATGCGTCATTTGCTGGGCAGTATGACACTGTATTGAATGTGCGGGGCCCCGCTGAATTACGTAATGCAATTCAGCGCTGTGTCGCCTCTGTTTCGAATGAACGTGCCCAGCAATATCTGCAGGATAAGACAAGCAGTGACACAGCGACAATGAATATTGTGGTACAGGCAATGGTAGATGCTAGGGCTGCTGGCGTCGTATTTACCGCGGACCCGGTCAGCGCTAGGCGTGATCTGCTGGTAATTGATGCTGTCGCTGGTTTAGGGGAGGCACTGGTCAGTGGCGAGGCGACTCCTGACCACTATGGTGTGCACAGTAGCGGCAGTATCGTGCGACGGCAATTAACCGCAACTGAGCCGTTATTGAGTGATTCTGAGATATTACAGATCGCAGCGGGGGCTCGAGCCGCAGCGCTGCATGAAGGTCAGCCTCTGGACCTAGAATGGGCGATAGATCAGGACGGCACCTTATATTGGCTGCAGGCTAGGCCTATTACTACTTTGCCGCAAGATCTCAATGAATTTGATACCGTATTGCCGCGGTCAGACGATGTTCTGACCATTAGCAATGTCAGTGAGATGATGCCCGGTGCTGTGTGCCCCCTTACCGGATCATTTACAGGATGGGGCATTGATTATGGCTTGCAGCATATGCAGGTGGCAGTGGGTGCTAGGCCCGATATCGACAAGGAGTGGCAAGTGACGGCCTGGGCTTATGGGCACCTCCTCCTCAATATGTCGGGCAGCGCTGTGATGTCTTCTGCGGTGCTTGGTTCTACTGTGGAACAAACGGGTCAGGCATTGTGTGGGCGGATAATTCCGGAACTCAAGGCATTTCCTCCCCAACCTCTGCTACGCCGCGTAGTCAACACAGGGAAACTTTTGCTTTATTGCCTGCGTGCCCCGACCGTTGTTGAGCGTTTTGGTCGAGAACTTGACGCATTTGTGATTCATAACAAAATCGACAGCAAGTCTATGTGGCAAGAGTTGGAGAAAAAGTCTAGTTTTTTTGATCATTCCATGGCTGTGCACATTCAGTCCTCGGCTTTATCAGGCTTTCTGTGCACCATTGTAGAAAATATGGTGTCAAGCAAGTCTAATGACAGTACCAGCGAAGAGCAGGGTGAGGCCGTGCGTTTGCTAGCCGGCGCTACAGGCGTAGAGAGTGCTGTGATGCTGGAGCAACTGGACAATTTAATTGATTGTGTGGTGGCGCATCCACAGGCATCGGAAGCGTTCCAGCAGGCAACTGTAGGGGATGCGCTGTCTTGGTTGAGTAACGAACCCACATTGGCGCCAATGTTCGCTGACTTTTTGTCGGATAATGGACATCGTGGTTACCGTGAGTTGTGTATGCGCGATCCGGCTTGGGGCGACGACCCGTCCCCTCTCATACAGTCTATGCAAGCTGCAGCACACGCGCGTTTGGTAACCGGGGGGCGCAGGTCTTTGCAGGCTGCGAATATAGATTGGTCTTCTCTGAGCCGCGGCCTGCGCTGGGTTTTACCAAAGGCCCACAACGCGATCCGCCGGCGCGAGCAAACTAAGTCGCAATTGGTAGACGTTGCGCATCGCTTCAAATCTGGCTTTCGGCACCTCGGCAAACTGTTGCAGGAAGAAGGCGTATTAGCGGAAGCTGACCTCATCAACTTTTTTAGTGTGGAGGAGTTGCCGCACTTTGTCGCGCACCCGGATACAAGCGCAGTCAAAAATGCGATTGCCCGCAGAGAAGCATTAAGTTATCAGCAGCAATTTGAGTTTCCAGAAATTTCTGTCGGTTTGCCGCAGCCGCTAGAGGCGCGCGCAGCTACAATTTCTGACGGGGTATTGCATGGGCGTCCAGCTTCGCGCGGCATTGTAGAGGGCACTGCGCGTGTCGCGATAACACTGGGAGAAGCGGCGAAGTTGCAGCCTGGCGAGATTCTGATTACACCAATCACTGATATTGGCTGGACCCCGTATTTTAGTTTGATTGGCGGTCTGGTCACGGACCTTGGCAGTTCAGTTTCTCATGGCGCGGTAATAGCCAGAGAGTATGGATTACCGTGTATAGTCAATTCTCGCGAGGGAACACGATTTCTGAACACCGGTGATCGGGTGCGGTTGGACGGCGATAGAGGCACCGTAGAGCGTCTATAGGGCACAAGCGTTGTGTGATGCAGGCCATGTTCGATTGCTGATCCCTGCCGCAGCCAAAGTTTGCCTTATATTCTCCGCCTTCCTAGCAAAGATCGCACTGTCCGGCGTTTATCAGATTGTCATTTACAGTTTTGGATTGCTGTGGCGCGAACTTGTAGGCCACATTACCCAATTATCTAGAAAGCGCTTTCGCAAGTTGAGTTGACACCGTCCATTAATGCCGTCGTGTCAGGTAAATAAAAAAGCCGCAACCTTACGGTTGCGGCCTCATCTAATAAATTTGCTCAGGCGTTATAGCGGTGTATAGCTATACTTCTGCCCACCTAGTGTCGCCTGATACATCAGGCCACCCTTGGCAATTGTGAAGATAGCCATTCCCTTGCGGTAGCCACCTAACGACGTTGTGTCCGCATCATTCTTGCCACCACTAAGACCTGTTGAGGCACCGCCGCCTGTGTTGGCGCCTGCCGAAGCAGCGGCTGTGATGGCTACTGCGCTAGCATCTGCGCTGAACTCAAAGTTGCCCGAGATAAAGTTTATCAAAGCATTTTCATTTTCAAAAAAGATTATTTGGCTAAAAGCTTGCCCGCCAAATTGCAAGCCAATAGTTACCTGAGCCATACTAGAAGTCCCTATGACAACGCCATCGCGATAGACTTGCCCCTCACCGTAAGCCCCGCCAATACCGATTCCGCCTTTTCCAATTGTAGGAAACACAGCGTAACCAACACTTCTATCAAAAAAGGTGCCGCTCTCGCCTGCATTCCTAAAAGTTTCTATCGCTTCAGAATACGAATCTGCCTGAGCTGTAAGGCTCGCGACGCTTAACAGAACGAACATCATCGTTGTCTTAATTAATGTTTTCATAATTTTATTCCCTAGTTAGATGCAGCACTTAACGATCAGTTTTACCGGGAAACAGCATGGCAAATACCTCTTACAGCGTCAAGTCTGGCGGAAAGATTAAAGTATTACTCAGATATGAGATATGGCGCCGCCGTCGACTCGTATATTCTGGCCATTGATAAACCCTGCGCTGTCGCTGCATAGGAAGGCCACCAGATCGGCGACTTCCTCACGAGTTGCGAGGCGGCCACAGGGGTTGGGGAACTCTTCAGCAACAATGTGGGCTAAAATATTCTCCCAATCGTTTCCCCAGCCTTTCTTTTTCGCTTTTTTACGGTAGCCGGACTCTAATTCGGGCGTGTGTATCAAGCCAGGCGATACCGTGTTCACGGTGATTCCCGTGCCCGCTAGTTCCTGAGTCAAACTGACTCCCAGATTAGCCAGTGCACCCTTGGCGGCATAGTAATGGGGCATTGTTTTGCCGGGCCGGTGTGAGCCTATAGTTCCAAGATTAACGATTCGCCCCCAAGCGCGCTGTTTCATGTTTGGGACGATACCCTGTACCAGTCGAGTTACGGATAGGACATTTTTTTGGTACATATCCAGCCAGTCCGCAGTATTCGCAGAATCCCACTTGGCGTAAGCGGCATTACCGTAGTTGTTCACTAATATGTCTATATTTAGTGCCTGTGATTTCAACTGCCGCAACACAGCGTGGCAGCCGCGCTCGGTGGCGATATCGCCCTCTACGGAAAAACTATTTCCCAAGCTTTGAGCAGTCCTGGCAGCGCTGCCGTCACAATGGTTACTATGGATAACGACAGTGGCTCCATTTCGAGACAGCGTGCGTGCGATCACTGCGCCGGTGTTGCGGTCGGCGCCGGTTATCAGCGCTGTCTTTTGCTTAAATGTGAGCTGCATGGTGGCTACTATCCTGATTGCTTCCATCAAAGTATTGAGCAATGTTACATTAGTATTTTTAGTGGAGTGTCGCTTCCTCCGGTCAATAAGGAAATGTCATGTTGCGTAAGCTCCTACTGCCTGTCGTACTCGTTTTTGTATCCGCGGTGGCCGTGGCAGATCGCCTCAAGGTTGGCATTTCAACAGATTATCCGCCATTGGCATACAAACAGGAAGGGCGCATCGTTGGTATCGAAGCCGATAATGCCACGGCCGTGGGAGCGATCCTCGGCCAGAAAATGGTATTGGTTGAAATGCCTTTTGAAGCACTGATCCCAGCTCTACAGTCAGGTAATATCGATATAATAATGTCTGGTATGAGCGTTACTGCTGCGCGTGGCGACCAGGTTAGCTTTATCGATCCTTACATGGAGATTGGGCAGATGGCCATACTGTTAGCAGCCAACGCCGCACGTTTTTCCCAGTCCTGGTCGATCTATCGAAAGGGTGTGCGCGTTGGCGTAGAGCCGGGTACCACCGGCGCAGACTTTGCCGAGACTGAACTCCTGGAGGCCAAGGTTAGCTATTTTAATAACCCTGCCGCGGCTTTTGCCGGACTCCGTAATGATAATATTGATCTTTATGTTCATGATGCGCCCACAAGTTGGCAGCTTGCAACTTCGCAAGACAATGGAGATCTACTCAGCCTGTATGCGCCACTGACTAACGAACAATTAGCTTGGGCTGTGCGCAAAGACGATGCGCGTTTAGCCCAATTGTTAGCGGCTGCTTTGTTGACAATGAAAAGTAATGGAAGCTTGCGTTACATCCTCAACCGTTGGATACCCGTGACAGTGGAGGTGCGCTGATGCTATTTTTTCATTGCCCCACCATCGTTCGGTAAAGCAAGAGGAGGTTGATGTTGTTAACACCGAAAAGCATAAACGACCTCTCGTGTGAATGGTTGGCTTATGCGCTGGAAACTGCGGTCTCAGGTTTTACAGTGGTAGATGCTCACGCAGGCACCACCGGTCGCGCTGTGCTGGAACTAGAATATGAAACACCGTTGAACCTCCCCTCTCGACTGTTTGTGAAGCTACCCCCTGCGGATGATCTGCAGCAAGCCTTTGTCACATCAAGCGGGATGGGTCGGCGCGAGACGCGTTTCTATACAGACCTCTCTAGGGAAATTCCAGTACGTGTGCCGCGCTGCTATTTTGCCGTTAGCGACGATGCAGGTGAAAAATATATTATGCTGCTTGAACATCTAGAGGATAGCGGTTGTACTTTTAAAAATGCCAGAAAGCGATACTCCGGAGACTATGTCCGTCAGGTGCTTGCGGCGTTCGCAAGCTTTCATGCAGCGTACTGGAATTCCCCCCGTTTTAATGCTGACCTCGCTTGGTTGCAGCCGCCAGTGCAGCACGAGATTGCGCTGCCTCTGATCGAGCAGTCTCTCAAGATGTATGCCGCAAGTATGCCATCGGTCTTTCGAGATATGGGCGAGCTTTACTTAGAACGGACTGATGATATACACCAACTCTGGAATCGCGGCGTCCCAACGTTAATTCACGGAGACGTTCATGACGGAAACCTATTCTTCGGTGTTGATGGTCCCGGCCTTCTCGATTGGGCGCTTGTGGCAAAAGCCCCTGCCATGCGCGATATCAGCTATTTTCTAGCTGGAGTATTGACGCCAGCCGATCAGCAAGCGTGGGGACCTGACATGCTCCGCTACTATCGCGAGCGGCTACTTGCGCTCCGTGTCGCAGCGCCGTCCGCGGACGAACTTTGGCAGCAATACCAGTGGCACGCGGCGTATGTCTGGGTCGGATCGGCAGTCACTTTAGCGATGGGTGATGCGTGGCAGCCGGTCAATTACATGCTGGCTTCGCTGGAACGGCTGCACGCGGCCATGGAAATCCTTGATTCGGTAGATGCAATTCGTGGAGCTATTTAGACTTGAAGTCATTACAGTTAGATGTCTTCAATTTGAAAGGAAAGTCTCACCAGACAAATTTCTCTAGGGTCGCCTGTATCGGCAGGCGCGCGGGATCGTTGTTTATTGGCGATGAAGCTCCCTGCCTGCCACACTAATATAGGGTCATCAGAGATATGCCGTTGCTATAAAAAACTAAATGTAGTCTGATGCCTGCCCTGTAAAAAGGTGTCTCAGCCCAGCAGAGATGAGAGTCTTATAGTTTTGAAGGCCAGAAGCGTATAAATCAATCAGTGTTGACTGCAGTGCTGCTTTCATCGGTTTGGAGATGGTAGCGACGGTCCCGCAATAGACTTTTCTGGTGTGGGCGGCGCCAAGCGCAGTGTCGACAATAAGCTTGCAGTGTTTGCGGATGTTACTATTGATGAAAACACTGTGTGCGTGCTGCAGTCGGCTGCCGAGTATGATTACAGCAATGGATTGTCGCTGGGCATGTCAGGCTATTGCGACCTAGCGATGGATCTAATGGTATCGATGTGCCGATTGGTATTATGATGCTGACGGTATTGGACAGTGAACCTTTTGCTTGGGAGTATATTTATGAGAATGCGTGGGTATCTTGCGCTGTTGCTGCTGTTCTGGGCGGTACTGGTACCGGCGGAAACACTGCGTGTCGGCGTTAAGTCTGTGCCGCCGTTTGCGATGCTGGAGGAGGAAGATACCTGGACCGGAATTTCAGTGGAACTGTGGCAGCGTATTGCGGCGAGTTTGGGATGGGAGACCGAGTGGGTGGTTATGGATAGCTCCCGCGCGCAGATCGAAGCATTAGACGCTGGCAGTATTGATGTCGCACTGGGAGCCCTATCAATGACGCCAGAACGTGAAGCGGTGATGAATTTCAGTGCCCCTTTTTATTCTACTCATCTTGCTATCGCCACCCCAGCCCAATACGGTAATTGGCGAGGTTTGTTGAAGGAGCTATTGTCGCCAACGTTTTTGAGCACTGTTGCTGCACTACTGCTGCTGTTGATGGCAGTAGGCGTTTTGCTATGGCTTATCGAGCGTAGACGTAATCCTCAGGAATTCGGTGGCTCGTTCGCGCAAGGCATCGGCAGTGGCTTCTGGTGGTCATTAGTGACTATGACGACGGTGGGTTATGGCGACAAGGCGCCGGTAACCTTGACCGGTCGAGCGTTAGCCACAATTTGGATGTTTGCTAGCATCATAATGATTTCTGTGCTCACAGCCAGCATCGCGGCATCACTCACCGTTAGTCAACTTAATACCCTGGTACGCGGCGTTCACGACCTACATCGGGTAAGGTCGGTTGCTGTGAGTGGCTCTACCGGGGAGCAGTTTTTGCGTAAAAGCGGTATTCGCATGCAGTCAGTCGCGACGGCCGAGGAGGGGCTAGCAATGTTAAGAGACGATAAGGCGGATGCTTTAGTCTACGACGAAGCGCTATTACGTTATCGGTTGAAGGATGCTGCGCCGGGGATCGAGATTCTTAGGCAGTCGATCGAAATGCAGTATTATGCGTTTGGCATGAAGTCAAATTTTGCGCATCAGGAAAAACTCAATCAGACCCTGCTAGCTGTTACCAATGGCAGCCATTGGCAGGAAATGCTAAACCGCTATCTGGGACAACGCTGACGGACAGATGCTCTGGATGCGCACCATTGAATTTTAAATCTTATAACCCACGCTAAAAAGCTGAAATTGTCGAGCCATCGGTTTAAAAAGTACGAAGCGCATAGATTATGCAGATCTGATCTGATCTAGCGCAAATTTTGTCAAAGGATTCGGGGTGAGACGCGGCTACTCTAGAGAAATCACAATCGCCAAAACATCGCCGTTGAGAGAACGGGTTCCATGCCCTCTCCCAGCAAGCGATCACCCAGCTTGAAGATTGTCGTTTCTCCGATGCTGGTCCATATTTCGATCTCACCGGCCAACACAATAAAAAGTTGTCGTCGTGGGGATAAGGGTGCGCCACCATGCCAGTCTTCAGGAAATCGCATTCAAAATATATTAGTTGCCTCAATAGGGTCTGCTACATCGAGAGCGGGAGCGGGAGCGGGTGGTGCAAATTGTACTGATGACAGATCAAGTTCAATGTCTTCAAAGAGGCTTTCGCCTTGAGCATCTGAAAAAAGGCTAGTACAGATAATGGATGTTGTCATGGTCGTCTTACCCGAGATCAAAATCGTTGCTGTTCAGTACTTCATGAATCGAAAGTAGAACTCCGTCAGAA